>CAYLYE010000076.1:0-25476 GCA_964387325.1 uncultured Planctomycetaceae bacterium | reverse complement strand
TTTGGCTCGTGTTACGCCCTGTCCTTGCCCGGGTCTGCGGTCGGCGCAGGCCTGGGCTTGGGAGGGGCTGGCGTCGGTGTCGGGCGGGGCGATTGCTTTGGCGGCCAAGCAGCATTCATTTGCCCGGTGCATATATTATCGTAACTAATAGGAATCCATTCTGGTTGAACATAGGACATCGACTGGAGCATCTCGTTGTACGTTAAAAGATTTCCAATACTAGGGTCAGGGAATGTTCGTGTGTTTCCAAATCGACTCTTTGCATGGAAACGGTAACAACGATCGTCACCGTTAATCGAATTGAGTCCGTAGAGCAGGACAAGCATCAAGAGTACAATTTGTCGAAGTGCGTAGGTCATCGTGGGTCTCCTGTGAGGGGATGTATAGGCTACGTTGTTGAATGAACAATTCTGTGATCGTCCAGCAGAAAACGACCCTGCTCGACGGAGCTGAACCATTAACAGACCGACTGGACAAGCCCCCTAATAAGACAAATGCGAAGCATGTTGGGGAGTCGTTCCAGCTCAGCCTGACCCGTCACGGTAATCAAGCTGTCGGGGGATTGAGCGTGGACGGCGTTCACCGCCAACAGCGCCAACATGGCCAAAATTACTCGCTTCATCACGGGAACTCTCCTGTATTGGGAAGGTCGTCATCGTTCGCGGTTGAACGCACGTCGTATGGAGAGTACGCAGGCTTGAATAAAAACCTTACGGAGAATTTTTCCGCCACGATGGTTGCAACCGTTTTTTGATGGAATGGCTTTGTTTTCAGGCTTTGCGCCTGAGGTCGCCTCGAGTCAATCGGGCGATTTGCCAAGTCCAGGAACGAGGGGTAGGATCAGCCAGACGGTTTACCCCCCCTGCGACCAGTTGAATATGCACTCCACCTCCCCGACACTGCTGCTGAGGCTTCGCAACCCAGCGGATCAAATCGCCTGGCGACAATTTGTCGAACTTTACACACCGTTGCTGTTCTATTGGGCACGGCGACGCGGAATGCAGAGCAGCGATGCGGCTGACTTGGTTCAGGACGTCTTGTCGACGCTCATTCAGAAACTGCCCGATTTCGAGTATCAATCGGGCCGAAGTTTTCGTAATTGGTTGCGAACGGTGACGGTCAACAAATGGCGTGATCGGCAGCGAAAACGCCAAGAACTGGGCGTCGGAGGTGACGAGGGACCGCATCTCGAGGCCGAAAGTCCTACGGACGATTGCTTTGAGGAACGAGAGTATCGGCAATACCTTTACCAGCGCGCATTGGAAGTTGTGCGGCGCGATTACAACGAGTCGACCTGGGAGGCCTGCTGGCAAGCGATCACGACGGATAAATCAGCCGCCGAGATAGGCGCCGCCTTGGGTCTAACGGAAGGCGCGGTCTATGCAGCTAAGTGCCGAATTCTCAAAAGGTTGCGTGAAGATCTTGCCGGGCTCGAAAGCTGATGGATCCAGCGGTTCTTGATCCGCAGATAATAAACTTGAGAGGCCGAGCGACGCGAGGCCGGCATTTACGGACTCCCGCTGGTCGTCCTATTAACTTAATGACCCGAACATCAATAACGCTGGATTTCTTGATGTCGGGGATTTTTTTGGAGTCGCCGGAGTAAGAAAACCGGCCGGCGACACGTACCCTTGCTATGAAGCTCCGCTCGTTAGGCGCGAGCGATTGAACTACTTGCCATGTGCCAAGGCGCCACCATGAATATTCGTTCGGATTGCCCATCGGCCGACGCGCTTCGCCAAATTGCAGCAAATCCCTCGGCCGATGGCGATTTGGAATCGGTGCTGTCGCACCTCGAGGGCTGTGAGGCGTGCACCGACACCTTTCGCACGGTGAGTGCCAAGAATCCGTTCTTGGAAACGTTACGAAATGCTCCGCAGCCACAAAATGATGAGCCTGAGTTGGTGGCACGGCTGATCACGATGATGCAAAAGCTTGGCCCTGATGGGACCATTTCGGATCGTCAAATTCAAGCCGCAGAGCTAACGGCCCCCTTGGAGCACGAAGCCTCGCCCGCTGAACAGTCATCGCGATATCGTTTTCTCGCTCCGCCCGGTGGCGACGAACTCGGTCGGCTGGGGCCTTACCGTGTCATTCGCGAATTAGGTCGAGGCGGAATGGGGATTGTTTTCGAGGCGGAGGATACGGCTTTACATCGACGTGTGGCGTTGAAGGTCATGCAGCCATCGCAGGCCACGGATGAGGTCGCTCGCCAACGATTTCTGGCCGAAGCCCGAGCGACGGCGGCAATTGAACACGAACACATTGTTGTCATTCATCAAGTGGGTGAAGCAGAAGGCGTGCCTTATCTGGCCATGCAATTGCTTCGTGGCGAATCGTTGGCAGCGCGATTAGATCGTGTTCCGCAGTTGCCAATAACCGACGCCATCCGCATCGCATTGGAGACCGCGCGCGGTTTGGCGGCGGCGCACGCACGAAAGCTGATCCATCGTGACATCAAGCCGGCCAATATCTGGCTCGATGCGCAGGGGGATCGGGTTAAGCTGGTCGATTTTGGTTTGGTTCGCGACCTTGCAGGGAATTCCAAATTGACCCTAAGTGGTGCGATTTCTGGCACCCCGGCCTACATGTCGCCGGAACAGGTCGAGGAACAATCGCTTGATGCCCGGACCGACTTATTTAGTCTCGGTTGTGTCATGTATCGCTTGTTGGCGGGTCGGTTGCCATTTCATGGCCAGACGTTAGTGAGCATTCTAACCGCTGTAACCCAGTCGACACCGCCAGCAGTTGACGTGTTGAATCCGAGTGTCCCACATGAACTGGGGCTGCTGGTGAATCGATTGCTGGCGAAGGATCGTGACGCGCGCCCTGCATCGGCAGACGAGGTGGTCGCTGAATTGCAACGGATTGCCGAATTTTATGTAAATGAACTCCCCGTCGTCACGTCACCGACGCCGATTGCATCCAATCTAGACCGAGGTGGTCGAGGTTGGGTAATTGGTCTCGCTAGTGCAGCTGCGGCTGCCGCGTTTCTCTTGGGCTTATGGGTCATCGTTCGTAACAAAGATGGAAATGAGATCGCGCGCATCGAGGTGCCTGAAGGGGGTAGCGTAACGACTCAGACGGATAATCCGTTGAAAACCAACTCACCTGTCAAAGTACCGACAGACACGATTGCTGGCGGACCAGTAGAAAAATGGCCACTAAACACCCATGGATCCAAGTCTTATTTCGATGCTCAGCGAGCATTTGCCGAATGGGCGATCAGTGTCGGTGCTAAACTCGGTCTCGACAACCCTGGGTACGGCGCCATCAGTTTAGAACAATTGCCGAAGACTCCTTTCCGTGTTCAAGGCGTTTGGCTATCCGGCTCAGCTCCGACAAAGGTTGCGGAATCCGACCTGGCGAGGCTGGAGGATGTACCCGAGCTACTTACTCTGAGCCTATCTGACATGCCGCTGTCTTCGGCAGGACGTGAACGAATTGGACGCTTCGTAAACTTGCGAGATCTGGAATTGACTAACTGCGGAGCGGTCGACGACGTCTTCGTCGATCGAGTTGGGAATATGGCCGGCTTAACCTCGCTGGCATTCGCTGATTGCGGCCTTATCGATAAGGCGATGACCGAACGGATCGGACGCCTCGTGAAACTGAACAAGCTCATTCTCGATCGATGCGGTTTGATTGATGAAGCACTGAAGCCGCTGGCCGGGTTACGAGAAATGGAAGTCTTGTTCCTCCAGGGCAACAAGCAACTCACGGACGAAGCCTTCGAGCATTTGCAGGCAATGCGAAAGCTTAAGACACTCTTCATTACAGCCGGTCAGGGGATCCGCGGCAGGAAGGTGAGTTTTCTACAGGGGTGCGAGGCGTTGGAGAAATTAAATCTGCAGTCCAACATCGATGATGAAGGCTTGTCCGAAATCGCCAAGCTAAAGCACTTGAGTGCCGTCGTTGTGGCGGGATCATACACCGACAAAGGCCTCGAAAGTCTAGGCAAGCTCTCAAATCTCAACGGCTTCAGTATCAACTCTAAAAACATCACCGATTCCGGTTTGAACAAACTGATTCGCAAGTACCGGCTCACTGAAGCAGTTAACCTCGCGAATACGCCGGCTACCGACGCAGTCATCGACGCGTTAACCGAACAGAAGGCCTTAAAGCAGATTGATCTACCGGGGGGCATCTCCGCATCGGCTTATGAGCGGCTACACGCGGCCGTCCCGGGGGCGCAAATCAATTGGAGCGGAAAGCTCAAAGCACCGACAGACACCATTGCTGGCGGACCAGTAGAAAAATGGCCACTAAACACCCGTGGATCCAAGGCTTATTTCGATGCCCAGCGAGCATTTGCCGAATGGGCGATCAGCCTGGGTGGCGCGATTGCGATCGATGCGGGTTCACCGAAATCATTCACGCCAGACAGCTTGCCCAAGACCCCATTCCGTGTCGTCGGTGTGATGCTGGGTGATGGTTCTGGGGCGAGTGTTACAGGAAAGATCTCCGAAGCGGACTTTGCTAACCTGGAAAACGTACCGGAACTGACATCCTTCTCACTGAGTGACGTTCCCGTATCAAAAGTTACGACTGCACGAATCGGGCAGTTGTTGCAATTGAAACACCTTTCTCTCGGCAATTGCGGGCTCATCGACGAAGCGATCGAGCCCCTTGCTCGATTAACCGAGATTGTCAGCCTCGATCTCAAAAAGAACTCGCAGCTCACCGATGCATGCTTTCAGTATATGACGAACATGAAGAAGGTGAAGACATTAATCCTACAGGGCGCCTCAAGGATAACGGGCGTCGGCTTGGCGCTCTTGCCTGCAAGTCCTGAGATCACGTTTTTAAACATGAATGGCTCTAAAATAACAGATGCTGGTATGGAAACCGTGGGGACTCTCGTTGGCTTGCAAACACTTCATCTTGCAACCCTAAACGATGGTGATGTGCGAAGTCTCGGAAGGCTCTCGGATCTTCGCGAAATCAGCTTTCAAGGCCCAATGCTCTCGTCGCGAGGCTACGCGGGTTTAAAGAGTTTTTCAAAACTCGAATCGATCTCCATGCATGGTGTCACGGATGAAATCGTCGATGTACTCGCCAATCTGAAAAACCTCAAAACCATCAAGCTCTTTAACCCCATTACAGCATCGGCGGTACAGCGGCTCCGAGCCCAGGTATCGTCCGAATGCTCGATTGAATGGAATGGCAATAAAGTCCCTGTGGCCAGTGCTAAGCCATAAAGTCTCCGGTCCCGGAGGGACCAGCTCTGCGCAGGAGAGGCACAACGGTCCGGGTGGCGTCGTGTGATTAGACGTTCAAACCCAGCGATTGGTGCTGCTGCTGAGCACTCGCTAGGTAACGAGTATAGGCAACTTCGTCGCGCTGACAGGAAATGCCCCGAAAGACCATCGCGAACGAACGACGATGACGCGTGGTCGAGTGATTCGCGTCGGCGCGGTGGATCGTCATGCCGTGATGCACCACCGCGTCGCCAGGCGCTAAGATGATCGCCACCTCACGCGAAAAATCGTCCGGCGTGTAGGCGTCGATCCCCTGGGAAAAACCCAGCACCTGAGAGCGTGTGTGCGGGCGAAAGCCTCCGCGGTGCGAGCCGGTGACGTAGCGCAGGCAGCCGTTCTCGGCGTCGACCCGATCGAGGGCGAGCCAAATCGTGGCGACGTTCGCCGGGTCGAGGCAGAAATAATAGTTGTCCTGGTGCGGCGGGGTGATGTGATTCGTATTGGGGGGCTTGTTGAACCACTCGGGCTGACCGCTCTGTACCGGCTCGCCGATCACGGCCTCGGCCAGCGAACGCCACTTGGGATGGTCACGGTACGCGCGAAAATACGGCTCCTGATCCATGCGATTGAGTTGCTTGAGGGTTTCGCTCCGGCTGCGAGCTTGGTTGAAGGCCGCCGACTCGTCGAGGGTGGGTACGACCTCGCGAATGTAACGATCGAGCTGCGATTGCAACTCGGCCAACTCGGCTGGCGCGAACCACTCGCGAACGATCACGAAACCATGTTCGTCGTAGTGTTGTTTGTCGAGTGGATCCAAATCAAGCTCCTCATAAAATGGCGGCGAGGGGGACAGTCCCTTTTTTCTCGGCGGCCCTCGAAAAACTGGGACAGTCCCCAGCCCTTTTGGTATCCGCAGATCGATTAACTCGCAACGGGTTCGACGGTCGCGGCGCGCAGCGAGGCGGCGGGGAACGTGACGATCATCGTGGTTCCTTGGCCGAGGGTGCTCTCGGGGGTGATGCTTCCGCCGTGGGCTTCGATGATGGATTGGCAGATGCTCAGGCCGAGTCCGGTGCCGCCGCGGGCCGATCGTTGCCGCGATTTGTCGCCGCGGTAGAACCGCTCGAACAGATGGGGCAAATCTTCGGGCGCGATGCCCGAGCCGGTGTCGCTGACGCGGAGCACCGCCTCGTGCGCGACGGGCCGATATTCGAGCGAGACGGTGACTTGGCCCCCGGCGGGCGTGAACTTGAGTGCGTTGTCGACCAGATTGTTCACGACCTGGCGCAGCCGACCGGCGTCGCCGTGAACGTTGATCCGATCTTGACAGCGGGGGACGAGCTTGACCTGATCGGCCTCGGCCACGGCCGAGAACATGTCGCACGATTTCTCGATGATGCGGTCGAGCGGCACGAGTTCGCTGAGGATCGTGCGTTGCGCGTCGCTCTCGGACAGGATCAGCAATTGATTGACCAGCTTGCGGAGCAGGCCGCACTCTTCGAGCACGGTGGCGAGAATTTCTTTGTACTCATCGCTCGAGCGATCGACATTAAGGGCCACTTCGAGCGAGCTTTGAATGGCCGTGAGAGGCGAGCGGAGTTCATGGGCCGCGTTGGCTGTGAACTGTCGGTTCTGTTCGAGATAGGCATTGATGCGATCGAGAAAGCCGTTGATGGTCCCGCTCAGTTGGTCGAGTTCGTCGCGAGTGCCTCGCAGGGGCAATCGCTCGTCGAGATCGGTCGGGTGGAGTCGGTTGGTGGTGCTGATGATGACGGCCAACGGATGCGTGGCGCGGCCGGCGAGCCAGTAGCCGCCGACAGGCGCGATGAGCAACGCGACGCCGCCGACGGTGATGAGCAGCCGGGTGAGGGTCGTAAGATCTTCGCGCAGCGGCGCGAGCAGGGTGCCGACCCGCAGGTTGAGTTTGACGTTGTTCGGTTTGTTGAGCACGCCCTGGATGAGTCGATAGTTGCCGGAGCTGATGGGTCCGAATGCCTCGCGAATGGTGTGGGGCAAGACCAGCTGCGGGGCGCGTTGGCTGGCCCAAACGAGTGCGCCCTGTTGGTCGATCAGCTTGAAGTACAGGCCGCGATGTTCGTGAGTGCTGGCCGAGCGTTCGAGGTCGTGCTGGAGCCGAGTCAGGTCGGGATACGATTCGTCGGTGCGAGCTTTCATCTCGGCAAGATCGTCGCGCAATTGCAAATCGGTCTCGTGCAATAGAGCGAGCCACAAACCGGTGCGGACCGCGAAGAGCGTGGCCAGAATGAGCAAAAACAGCACCAGCGTGTTCCAGAACATGAGCCGGAACCGCAGGCTGCCGAATGTTGCCTTAAGTTTCGCGGAGGGCATAACCACGACCACGCACGGTTTCAATGCAAGACTGAGGGAATCCTTTGTCTAGCTTACCGCGCAGGCGATTGATATGCACATCGATCACGTTGGTCATGCCGTCCCAGTCCTGCTCCCAGAGGTGTTCGCAGAGCATTTTACGGGTCACGACGCGGCCGCTGTGGCGCATGAGAAACTCGAGCAAGCTGAACTCGGTCGGAGTGAGCTCGATCTCGCGACCGCTGCGCACCACACGCCGCGTGCTGAGGTCGAGCTGCAATTCGCCGGCCTGGGTGAGTGGCGAGGGACGATTGGCGGCGCGGCGGCAGACCGCCTCGATGCGCGCCATCAGCTCGACAAACGCGAACGGCTTGACCATGTAGTCGTCGGCCCCCATGCTCAGGCCGCTGACCCGCTCCTCGACACTGCCGCGGGCGGTGAGCAACACGACCGGGGTCGCGTTGCGTTCAGCCCGCAAACGCTGCAAGACCTCGAAGCCCGAGATGCCCGGCAACATCAGATCGAGCGTGATGGCATCGTAGCGCGTGGTCAGGGCGAGTTCGAGTCCCGACTCGCCATCGCGGGCCCAGATGCAATTGTGGCCGGCCTCGACAAAGCCTTTTTGTAAACTCTTGCCGATCACGGCATCGTCTTCGATCACAAGCAGATCCATGCTGTTCCTCGCGGTGACGGCTGAAGCGGGGGCCGTCAAAATCGGTGGCGTGATCACGTTTTGCCTCGCTGCGATGGGATGTGTCCAGCTCGCTGGTTGTATTATACGCATGCGGCGGCGTGATGGCGTATCGCCTATGTCTACGCGATCGTCGCGGCGGCTCCAAGGTCGAGCGCGTTACAACTCTGTAAGGCGCGGGTCCAACGGGCCTAAAACCGCAACAATCTTGCGATCGATCACTCTACCGCCCAGGCTGGGTGGTGCTCGCTTGGATCAACTCGATTGCCTTGGTCGCAAATCGTTGGCCGAGCTGGTGATAACCGTCTTTCAAGTAATGCAGGGCATGGTTCGGGCCGTTCAGATCGTCGGTGTCGATCCACGCTGCCCGCGCCGTTTGCTGGGCCCAATCGACCTGCGCCTGGCGGATGATATTCCAGTCCGGGCGGTTCAGCGAATCGTTGTTTCCGAAATCGCTGATGCGCCCAAGCACGACATGGATGTCTGTGCGTTTCAGGTCTGTCTGCAACTGCTGGACCAAACTGGTGAGCGCTTTGCTGTAGACAGCTCCATACCCTTTGTGGTTCGCGTCCGCCTCACCTTGCATCCAGCAGAACGTGACACTGACGGGCGTCGCTTTGTCCTGCAGAGCCGCGGTGGTGGCCTGGAGCAGTTGCTCGTAGTGACGACCGTTTTTACCCTGGCCCGCTGGCTTGGCTCCCTCAGGAAGTATCCAATCTTTGGTCCACATGCGAATGAGTTGTCCGCTGTAGGCGCTTTTCACGACGACGCAGTCGTCATCAGGAAAGGCGGCCTGAACTGCGGGCGTGAACGAGGTGTCTGGATTCAAGCCCCGCATGTTCGACTGCCCCGACAGCATAAACAGGCGCACTTTTTTCCCTGCCGGATCCGCCGCCCATGCCCGGCTCGTCGACAACAACACGAGACCGATCCCGATCAAGGCGATGCGATGGTTCATAAAAATCCTTTCGCCCCGGTGATGGTCGTTCCGTCGCTGCCGTCTGGACTGCTAGGCCCGATATCGGTTGTGCGCATGGTTGTATTGGCAACTTCCTCGGTGAGCGATGGAGTTAAGCGTCGTGCGCATGAAGTCGAGGGGGCCTTTAGCAGGTCCGCTCGAACGACCGGTCAGGTGCTTGCTTCAGGGTACTCGTGAGCGACGCCACATTTCGAAAACGTGCCAGCCGAAATAGCAGACAGCTCCCCACACAAGCGAGGTAAACTGCCAGCGCGCATACCGGCACGCCCACTTCGAGTTTGATTCAATTGCAGCGCGAATTCCCTCGCTCACCTCCACCATTAATTGTGGATGCGTTCCAACCTCTGGGTGCTTACCAGCTTGAACCTTAAGAAGGTCGGCGTTGGCGAAGAGCGTTGACTCTACGTAGCTGAGGTGCCTACAGCCGAAGAAGAAGCTGAGCGACCAGAGCAGAACGGCAAGGGCAAGCGGCATTTGAGAGTAGGCCAGACTTGCCCCTTGAGTTTGATTCACCACAAGTGCGATGGCCGCACCAACTGCGGCGAGCAAGAAGTACACGTACTTCTCTTGCGCTGCGCGATGCTGCCTATAGACCTCGATCTGTTGATCAGACGACATACGACTTGAAGCACCTAAATTTGTCTTTCGATGGGTCTTGCCGTCATGGTAACATCCCTTGGAAGAGCGGCCAAGTTCTTTCAGCTATCGCCGCTTGAGGTTATGTGTCGTATGAATGCACACGATCGCGCGCTGGGGCGTTGTGCTATTTCTCGAGGCGCGATCGAGCACGCAGCCTCGTTCGAGGGTGGCGCTGCTGGCAAATAACCCACCTCTGAGACGCCTAGCACAACAGCGCATCCGCAAAAGAACAAACCGACACGAACGACCTTGGCTTCACGGGTGACTCAAGTCGCCGGGGAGTTCTCTTTCGGGTTCAGCGCTTGGGCGGTCTGTTGGCTGGCTCGTTTGAGTTCAATCGCGGCGGCAATGTCGTCGAGCGTCAAGTGGCCAAATAGGGCGTCACGCTCTTCTGTGTAGTTGCCGTGCCCGGTTGTGAACTGATTTACGAACCGAAACGTGTCGACAACGCCGATTTGCTCGGAGAGCAATCGGATCGCCTGATGATTCACTTCACTTAGCGGTTTGAGCTGTGTCGTCATGGTTGAACCTCCGATACCAGTTCGAGCGGCGAAACGGCCTTGGTCGGCGCCGTGTTGAGAGAGCGAGCCTTTTTCAAGAACCGATCGTCACAGGTGCAGAGAAAATTCGCATCTGCCGAGATGGCAGATGCCAGGTGCAGTGCGTCCAACGGTTTGACGCCGGAGGCGATGAACGCTGAGCCCGAGCCTTAAGTTCGTCATCGGTCTTGACGAAGTGTGACGCCTTCGCAAGCACTTGGATGGCGAAGTCTCGGCGGACGGCATCTGGATTCGCGTCGCTCTCAAAGACAAGGGCATCCGAGGCAATCAAGTCAACCTTGCCCGACTCGCATAAAGCAAGAACACCCAAAATCGCCTGGGCTTCGACAAGCACGCGAAGCTGGCCCTTGTCATCGAGTGGACGCTGGAGACTGCACATGTCGAAGTAAACCTTCATGTGTCAAGTCTATAGGGTGCGATGGCGATTCGCAACGTCAACGCGATTCCGTCAATCGAGAAATAGAGAACCTTTCGCTCCGCGAAAACGTGCCTGACGCGTTCGGCGACCTACCGAGAACCTCTCGCGAAGCGAGAGGCGACAATCAAGCCGGGGGTAAAGAATTTGAAGCGGACAAGTACGACGATGTCACGCGACCCACCTTAACCCGCCACGGGCTCGACGGGCGAGTCAGGATGTGGCGCGGTCGCTTCGAGTTCGACCGTAAAGCCCAGGTCGGCGAGCATCTCGTAGTCGGCCTTGGCCGCTTGACCCTTGGTGGTCAGGTAGTCGCCGACAAAAATGCTGTTCGCCGCATACAGACCCAACGGCTGCAACGATCGCAAATGCACCTCGCGCCCGCCCGAGATACGCAGCTCGCGGTTCGGGTTCATGAACCGGAACATGCACAGCACCTTCAGGCAATAGCGCGGGTTCAGATCGCTGCGGTTGGCCAGCGGCGTGCCGTCGATCGAGATCAAAAAGTTGAGCGGGATCGATTCGACTTCGTACTCGCGGACGGCCTCGGCCATTTGCACGATGTCGAGGTCCCCTTCGCCCATGCCAATGATGCCGCCGCAGCACAGTTCCATGCCCGCCTCGCGCACCGCCCGCAGCGTATCGAGCCGGTCCTGATACGTGTGGGTCGAGCAGATTTCCTGATAGTACCGAGCACTGGTGTTGAGGTTATGATTCACCTTGTCGACGCCCGCCTCTTTGAGCCGCCGCGCTTGCTCGGGCGACAACAGGCCGAGCGAGGTGCAAATCTCCATGTTGTATTTTTGCTTGATCTCGGGCACCACGCTGGCGATGGCGTTCATTTCGCGATCGCTGGGGCTGCGCGACGAGATGACGATGCAATACGACTTGGCCTGTTGCTCGTAGGCGACGCGTGCCCCGTCGAGCAGTTTTTGCCGGCTGAGGATGTTGTACTGCGGGATCTCGGCTTCCGAGACTTTCGACTGCGAGCAGTAGCCGCAATCCTCGGGACACAGTCCGCTCTTGGCATTCATCAGAAAGTACAACTGGACGCGGTTGCTCCAGTGTCGGCGGCGGATCCGGTACGCGGCGGCCAATAGGTCGAGCAGTTCATCGTCGGGCGCGCGGACGATGGCCAGCGCCTCGTCGGTGGTCAGCCGGTGGCCGTCGAGCACGGCGTCGGCAAGCGCGCTCCACGACGGCGTGGTTCGGTCATTCTCGGTCGTTCGGTCATTCTCGGTCGTTCGATCGTTCTGCGTAGCCGCGCTCTGCATAGCCGACACCTGAAAAAAGCTCACCATTGTGACACATTGACGCGCCGCGTTGCCGGGCGTAGAGCCATTAGTATGACCGATCGACGACGAGCGACAAGCCGTAATCAGGGGCCTGAAAGAGCCGGTCCGTCTCGGGCCGTTGGTGCGTGGCGGGAGGCGCTTGAACCGGGGGTGGCTCAAACTCAGGTAGTGGGCCAATTTGAATTACGACTTTGACTCTCGCGGCTTGTACGGACCGCGTTTTTTCGCCTGGGGCAATGGCAGCATCTCAACAACATCCTCCATGCTCATCGGCTCGCTGACAATCCCGGCCTTCATTGCAGGGGTCATGCGCAGCGTCTGGTGGATACGGCAGAAGTTGTGATGGAAGAACCCGAGGGCAATCGAATAGGCCATGTTCTCGGCCTTCTTGCTAAACGCATTCGTCAACCGCGTGTAACGACGATTTTGCATCCGAATGTTGAGGTTTTGCCGTTCGGCGTAGCTTGTTGAAATGTGGTCGGGGTCAGGATTGTCGACAACCGCTTGCTTCTTGGCTCCTAGGCACTTACCAGGGCTGTAACGGTGCTCGGCCTCTTCTCCGCCGAAAATCTTCACGAGTTGCGCGAAATCGACAGCCGAACCGAAGTAGTTATCAACTGCCGTGACGTACAGGCGATTGCCATCAGTCGTGAGTTGCACTCGCTCCGCAACACGCTCGCTCACTTCGGCCATAAACCGCCAAGCTGAGGCTGCATCGCGCCAACCGAGTTGCCAAGTGACGATCAGCTTTGTGTCAGCGCAAAGGGCCGTCCATGTCCAGACAGAGCCTATGCCCGGTTGCCCTCTCATGTGGTCCGGTAGGTTTTTGTCCTTGGCGTAACAGAAAGCCCAGATTTCATCGCATTGGACTCGCTTGCATGACAGGTTTCGGAGCATCTTGTCTTGATACTCCAAGCAGGCTTCCCCGGCCTGGGCCAGCAGCCGGAGAATCGTGCCCTTGGCTACGCCGGTCAACCGGACGGTGCTGCGGACCGAGCACCCCTCGACCAAGCACTTGAGAACCGCCGCTTTCTGCGAAATTGAAATTGTATTCATAACGACATCATGCGTGAGCTAACGTGGCCAGTCAATATTCTTTACCATTATGGTAAAGATATTCACTTGACAATGGCCGAATAATTCTTTACCTTTCAAGTAAAGGAAAGGGACAGGACTCATGGAAGTCACGTTCGCAAAATCCAAGCTACAAAAAATCTGCAATTCCGAGTCAAAATTGCGGGGTGAATACGGGCCTCGCATGGGAGAGCTTATTCAGCAGCGCATAGCGAGCCTGAGAAACGCCACGACCTTGGAGGACATGAGGTTACTTCCGGGTCGATGCCACGAATTAGTAGCGAACCTCAAGGGATGCCTAGCACTCGATCTTGTTCAACCTGATCGACTTGTATTTCGTCCCGACCATGATCCTCTTCCCATCGATAAAGACGGAAAGTTGGAATGGCGGAAAGTTGAAAAAATCACAATCGTCGACATTGGCGATTATCACTGATATCAGGAGAGCGCAATGGCCTCTAATAAATACGCTTACGATCCAGACTATGCGGTTCCCCCCGGCGCAACGCTTCGAGAGGCGCTTGACGAGAAGGGGCTATCGCAGTCCGACTTGGCGCAGCGAACCGGAATGGCAGAAAAGACAATTAGCCAAATCATAAATGGCATTGCGCCCATAACATTCGATACGGCAGAAAAGTTGGAGATGGTTCTTGGTATTCCGGCGCGATTTTGGAATGACCACGAGCAATCTTATCGTGAAGCATTGGCCAAGATCGAATCAAGAGAGCGATTGGCAGCAGATGCCGAGTGGCTGTCGTCCATCCCAGTGAAGATCCTTGTTGAGCGCCGTTTTATTGAATCCAGTGAGAATAAGGGCACATTAGTTCGCAATGTACTCAAGTTTTTTGGTGTGAGTGATGTTCAGTCCTGGAATGCAACATGGCTCACACCCTGCGCTCAATATCGTGGCCACGACGTACAGAAAAAGCATCCAGGTCGTGTTGCAGCGTGGATTCGCATGGGTGAAATAGAGGCCGAGCGAATTCAACTTCCGCAATACGATGCGCGAAAATTCAAGGCTGCCCTTTCTGAAATTCGCAAGCTGACTGTTCTAATATCAACCACCCCTGCTGATGTCATCGTAGCTGAGATTAAGCGACTTTGTTCGCAAGCTGGCGTCGTCGCTCTCGTGATTCCTGAAATACAAGGCGCGAGCATTAGTGGTGTCGCAAAGTGGATCAAGGACAAACCGATCATTATGGTTAGCTTGCGATACAAGTCTGACGATCAGTTTTGGTTTACACTTTTTCATGAAGCGGCACATATTCTGCTGCATGGCAAAAAGCAGATGTTCATTGATGACGGCCAACTGTCTGGTGAATTTGAGGATGACGCCAACGCTTTCGCGAGGGATATTCTTATACCAACGCAATTTACGAAGGAGTTTGCCTATCTCAAGTCGCGAATTGCAATTAGGGAATTCGCAGCAAGGGTTGGCGTTTCTCCCGGTATAGTGGTGGGCCGCTTGCAGCGCGAGCGCATCTTGCAACCAGCGTTCTGTAACGATCTAAAGGTGAAGCTTGAATGGGAAACAGCAAACGAAAGCACGAAAGAGAAGAAGTAACAACGGCTGACATTCTAAATTGGTTTGAATCTCTTAGTGTATCAATAACGTCTATTGATACCGAACTAGGTGGGATTGCTGCGGTTGTTGAGAGTCGTGAATGGGATGAATCTAAAACGGATTATCTTCTAAAGCTGCTTGGTGGCTTAAAAAGAAGCGTAGCCGACCTTGAAACGGAGTTACGAGATCATGTCAACGGCAAGCTTGCGTAAGAAATACGCCGATGCGTTACACGACATTATTACAAAATGGACGGACGAACATCCGGACCAGGAAATCGATCACGAGCTAATTGCACAGCAGGCGATCGACGAAGGTTCTTGGCAACCCAGGCGTCGCAATCTCGTACGGGAATTGGCAAAGCAACTTGCGAGAGTCACTGGCGCAAGACAGGAAAAGAACGAGCAGGGCGTGACCGTTAAAAAATATCGCGCTGCCACAAAAGAGGTTGTCATTAACGGAAAGAAGATACAGAAGTCATTCTGGCAAGAGAGAAAGAAGATGAGCGCGGATCATGCGCACATGTCATTTCGGCAAGAGTGGGACCAGATTGCCGGGCATTGTAAATCGCTGAACAACTCGCAAACGGATTTCAACGTCAATAATCCTAACTCGCTTGGGCATGAATCGCAGTTGCAGTTTGATTTTACGATGATTGTGGATGCACCTAGCGAACAACAGATCGTCAAGATTGCAGCAAACTTGACCAGAGACGAAGGCCACATCGACGAAATACCGAGAAAGGTAAAGCCCCGCTAGGCTTTCTTTGACCAGCGAGACTCGGCTGCCTTTTTAGCGCTCGCAGACCGCTGGGACTTGGTCATATTAGCTGCCCTAGCCTTGCCACCCTTCAAGCCACCCTTACGACCCAGCGCCACAGCGGCTGGGTCTTTTTCTTTAGCGGGCTTTGCTGACACCGGTGGCGCATCCTCGGTCGCCTGATCGACGATCCGCTTGGCGAATTGGTTGAAGTCGAGCTTGTTGCGTGTTTTCTTGGCCATGCTCCAATTATGGCTAACCTCTCACGCATCGCCCAACCCGGTTTCTCAAATTCCAATTTCAAATTGGCCCACTACCCATCCTCGATCGTGGTTGACTTACGCCGAAGGGTGCCACGACAATACGGGCTCCGCGCCGCACCCCTACCACCACCCTGCGAAGGCATCAGGTCACCCACCATGAAACGCACCCTGCCCCTCATCATCGTCTTGCTGCTCGAACTGTGGCGCGCGACGGCATCGGCTCAGCAGCCCCCCTACGATGTCTTTCCGCCCGCCGACCCGCCCTATTATCGTGTGCGGTACGAGGCGTCGACCGTGCCGGGCCAACTCCCCTACGCCGTCAATTACACGATCTGGATCCCCAAGAGCGCGAATACGCTCCGCGGCGTGATCGTACATCAACACGGCTGCGGCGAGGGGTCGTGCAAGTCGGGCCTAACCGGCGCTTACGATCTGCACTGGCAAGCACTGGCGAAGAAACATGACTGCGCGTTGCTCGCTCCGTCTTATGAGCAGCCCGATAAGGCCGATTGTCAGCTGTGGTGCAACCCGCGAAATGGCTCGAGCGCGGCGTTTCAGAAATGCTTGGTCGATCTCGGCGCACGGTCGGGTCATGCTGAGTTGGCCCAGGTGCCGTGGGCACTGTGGGGACACAGCGGCGGCGGACATTGGGCCGGGGGCATCGCACTGCTCCACCCCGAGCGCGTCGTTGCCGCTTGGCTCCGCTCGGGCGTGCCGTTGCTGAAGCCGAATCCCGATCGCGCGACGATTAAAGCTCACCCGCTGAGCGAGGCCACGTTGCGTGTACCGTTGATGTGCAATCCGGGCACGCAAGAAGGCGTGACCGTGAAAGATGGTCGCTTCGCAAGTGTGTGGCCGGCGAATGAAGTGTTCTTCAACGAAGTCCGATCGAAAGGTGGACTGATCGGCGTGGCGGTTGATCCGTTGTCGGCCCATGAGTGCGGCAATCAGCGGTACATGGCCATCCCCTGGCTCGACGCGTGCTTGAGTGCTCGGCTGCCGAAAGTCAGTGGCGATCCGTTGAGCGCGATGCCCGCGGCTGGCGCGTGGCTGGCTCCCATCACGGGGACCGAAGCCGTGCCCGCTCCGAAGTATGCCGACGATCCGTTGAAGGCGGCGTGGTTGCCGAGCGAGTCGATCGCCCGGCTCTGGATGCAATACGTCAAAGACACGGCGGTGACGGACCTGACACCGCCCCCTGCGCCGACGAACGTCCGTCGGCGCGGCAATGAGTTGCGTTGGGAGGCGGAAGCCGATTTGGAGAGCGGGCTCGCCGGCTTCATCATCGAGCGCGATGGCCAAGTGCTGGCGAAATTACCCGAGCAGGGGAAGAACCCCTTCGGCCGACCGATCTTTCAGAATCTGCAATACAGCGACACGCCCACGCAACCGCTCGTGGCGCTTCAGTTCACCGACACCCAGGCTGAGCCGAACAAGTCACACGTTTATCGAGTGCTCAGCGTGAACACGGTCGGCTTGAAGTCGCTTCCCAGCTCGGATGCCGTCGCCGAGAACAACCGCTAATCGTTGCCCCACGACCCATCGCATGAAGTCGAAGACCGAGCATCTGACGTTTAGGGGATGCAGAGACGCGGACTCAGGTAGTGGGAGCCGAGACCTTAATACAGGTCTGATCATTGGTTATCAAAAAGCGTTCTTTCCTGTTGGTAGCCCTTGCGCGGATACTGAACCCTCGCATTATGTACATGGCTAACATACCATGTAACGTTGCTGTGATGCTTACTCGCTCCAGAGTAGTATCTGCGTGTCCTCTGTTATCACTCCTTCCGCGAAGTGTTGCATATGACCATACTTGCAGCCTGTAGCTTCTCCGAGACCCTTGAGCAAATTCTCAAAATACTTGGGGGCGGACTCACTCCTGTCATCGCAATATCCACGGTGATAATCGCTTACCGGCAGTACAGAACTTCGAGCGACAATTTGCGGTTGGCTTTGTTCGATCGCCGCTACAAGGTTTATCGTGGAGTGATGGATTTCCTAGGCAGCGTCGTGACTGACTTTTCCGTTAAGCACGAGGACCTCGGCAAGTTCTATTCCGAGACAGATCAGAAACGCTTTGTTTTTGGTAGAGATATTCAGGAGTACTTGAAGGAGATACGTGAGAAGGCAGTTGAGCTGCGACGAATCAATGGTCGACTCAGTCTCGACGAGACCTCAACAGATGAGGTCATAGGACCACTCATCGAATCAGCTGGTGAGCTTGAAGCTTGGTTTGCCAATCAGGTTGAAGAGGCTCAGAAGCGTTTCGAGCCTTATCTGGGTTTCTACCACAAGTTATGAGCCATCCCAGGAGAAGTCACATGGCCGAGGCTGAAGTCCGAATCTTTCCCTGTAGCCGCAAAGAGTTTCCTACCGAGGACAGCTTGCTCGCTTGGTTGCTTACGGGGCTTCGAGGTCGAGGTGGCGTTTACCTCATGCGTAATACGGATTCAGTTAAAGACCTGCCTCCCGGCTCTGTGGTTCTATTTCGTTATGGTAAGAGCTTGGTTGGCGAGGCTGTCGTATGGAAAGGCAAGGAAGTTTTCGACGCGAAGCGCAAGGACCAGACTTTAACGGGAGAGGAGGCGGAATACGAGGGGCAAGTTACGTTCATGCCTTCGTCGATTCGCCTGTACGCTCCCCCATTTCCGCTTGAGGTTCTTCAGACTCGTCTCGACAAGGATGTGGTTAATTTTCCGCGAGCTTACACCAAGCTCGATTGGAGCCACTACGGCTTGGTCTTGCAGGTGGTGGTATCGAAGGGACTGTTCATCAATTGATCGCGTTTGAGCGACAGGCATTGTCAGGATTGAGGTGGAGAGTAGCTCTCTGGTATCGCGACTTGTTTTGATCGCTTGCCCAGCGGAGAACGAAGGAGAGAAGGTGCTCGCTCGTCGTTGCGTATCGTCGACGAGCGAACATCACAAATCGATCATGCGGAACACGCTCGACGACATTCCTCGCGGTGACTTCGGCAGCTTTGGTGACCTAAGCTGCCAACTTGGCGGAAGGCAATTCTTGGTCTAGTCTGAGTCGAATGGACCTAGCAATCTTCATTGTCGTCGCTTGGCTTCCTACCATCGGATTTCGACAAAGCCTGTCCGTTTCGGTAGCGAGGATTGACGCTCCTTCTCGACGAGCAAGATGCTTTGCCTCAAATAGCGACATGGACTAGGTTGTGTTCCACCATTTTGGCTCAGCGAAGAATTCTCGGTCGTACCCAGAACAAAAGCAGATCAAGTGTCCGACTTCAATTAAGCCTGCCTTTGCGACTTTCTTGCGTAGCGTCTTAAACTGGTGTTGGTGGGTTCCTCGTCGTTTTTGCTCGAAAGTCGAGACGCAAACGTAAAGAACCACGCGGTCTCCCGGTCGAAGCTCGTCAAAGTGACTTATGTAGCGACTTGCCTTACCCGGCCTAGGCAGAGTGCAAGCGTCGCCATATTCTCGTTTTTTGCACGTTGTTCTCCGGGTTGTGCTGAGCCGCCGCCGACCGATGAAACTCGGAGGACAGAGCCCATCGGTCGGCCAGCGATGGCGATAGCTAGTCGCCTACTCAGCTATTTAGACTATCGGGTTGAGTATTACCATCACCTACAAGCATTGCTGGAGAGTGTGAAACCATGAAGTCGCATACGCAGTACCTGACATTTGATCTGCCTTATCGCATGGGCTTTGTGAACATCACGCCCGAGATCGAGCGCATTGTTCGCGAGAGTGGAGTGCGCGAGGGGCTGGTGCTTTGTAATGCGATGCACATTACCGCTTCGGTGTTTATCAACGACGACGAGCCCGGGCTGCACGCCGACTACCAGAAGTGGTTGGAGCAGCTGGCGCCGTTCGATCCGTCGCCGACCCGGTATCAGCACAATCGTACGGGCGAGGACAACGCCGATGCGCACCTGAAGCGACAGGTGATGGGGCGCGAAGTCGTGGTGGCGATTACCGAGGGCCGACTGGACTTTGGGCCGTGGGAGCAAATCTTCTACGGCGAATTCGACGGTCGGCGAGCGAAGCGCGTGCTGGTCAAGGTGATCGGGGAGTAACTGGCAGCCCGCGAGGAAACCTTAGGCGTCGAGCGTCATTCAACGCCGGTCTGTCGCGGCGGATGGAGGGGCGACTTGGTTTGCGGAAGCTCTCGGTCCAACCACACGCGCAGCCGAGCGTAAAACTGGCCCGAGGTTTCGTTCTCGGTTCGTTGGCAGAGGCCGAAATGTTTGTTTCGCTTTTCGAGCAGCTCGGCCTCAGCGGGGGTTTGCTTGGATTGCTCGATCGACGCTTCAAGCTGAGCCAACTTTTCCTGGTACTGCTCTTCGAGCAACAACGCCTCGGCCGGGCTTTGGTGTTGCAGCGTGACCTCGTTGGCCTGGCTATTGGCTTTTCGGCTGCGGTCCATGCTGCTGCTTTCTGAACGGAACGGGGGAGCCCCCGGTCGTGTTGCTAGGCGCTCTTATGAGCCGCTTTTTTCTTGACCGGCTTTTTGCTGGTATCGATGAGCACGACCGGCAGCGCGTCCAACGGTCGAACCATGACGGTCGGAATGCCCCACCAGTCTTGCGGCTTGCTGTTGGGAAATTTTTCCAGGCGGTACTCAAACCGGCACTGCTTGAACGCATCAAAGAACGCGCCCTTGGCCACGACAATGACGCCCTTCGGGTGTGGCAAAAAACAGTTGTCTGCCCACTCGGAACGAGTCGTGACAAACTCGAAGCGATCACCGCTCTTGAGAGCCTCGACGGGAATAAGCTTCTTCATGTTGCTCCATTGGCGAAGTGAGCCATAGTCGATCAAACGACAGCTCGATCACAAATGACCGGACGGTCGATGAGCCAAACAACGTGCGACGGATTGACATTTCAATCACCGTCGAATCAACCCAGTGAACCATCATGAACTGGGCGAGCCCATCCTAAGCCGCCTCTCGCAGAGAAAACTAAGCCGCCTCTCGCAGAGAAAACACAACCCGCCTCTCGCAGAGAAAACACAGCGGCCAAGACCGATCGGCAAGTCACCCTCACCGGAGGGCAAGGGGCGCGCAAACGAGTCCCCTAGCGCACCCCGAGGGGTGGCGCAGGCCGCTATCCCAACGCAACCCACCGCCCCAGCCGTGAGCCCTTACGCCCCAGCCATCAGCTGAGCCGAACGCTCGCTCACGCGGACACAGGCACCGAGTCGGATTTCGCTCGTAAATGCATCGAGATACATCTGCGAGAAAAGCGAACCAGCCGCCGTCTAAGCCACGGGTCAAGCATGCATCGGCCGACCCGGGGGAACACCGCATCACTTAAGATACGGTGTCCACGCGACGAGCAAGCCGGATCGCGCTGAGCTGACTTAACTAGGCCAACTTGACGTTCTCGGCGCACGGACCCTTGGGACCCTGGCCTTCGGTGAAGGTTACTTTTTGACCTTCACGCAACTCGTCATACTGGACGCCTTGCAGGGCCTTTGAATGGAAGAACATATCTTTGGTTCCACCGGTGCTGATGAATCCAAAACCCTTGTCGGTCAACCGCTTGATCGTGCCTTCGGCCATATTTCTGTTCCTAAAATGAGATGCTCGCTTGGAAAGTGCCTAGCAATCGGTTGCCAATAAGGTGCTGTCCAGTGCCGCTCAGTGTATACGACCGCGAGCCGTCACGCAATCGAGTGAATCGCTTTCGCCCGTGCTTTATTGACGACTGCGCGGCGAATGAGCCAGGGCGACCAACGGAAGCCCGGTATTATCCGGCTTCGCGTTGCTCGCCTAGGCCCATTAGCTGCGCATACTTCAATAATTGGCATTCTTCGGGTCGGCTCGTAGGAATGGCATCACGGGAGGGGCGGGTTTTTACGCACCGCCAGGATCCGTTCGCTGCCCGTGCCACGCTCGGTCGGCGGGCCGATAAGCTCCTCGATCTCATGATCGTCGAGGATTTCCTTGTCCAACAATCCTTGCGAAAGCTTGTCGAGCTTATCGCGTTGCGCGGTGAGCATCTTCATCGCCTGATCCGAGGCGGTGTGCAGAATACTCGTCACCTCTTCGTCGATCACGCGCGCCGTCTGATCGCTGAACTCGCGCTGCTCGACAATCTCGCGCCCCAAGAACGGGTGCTCTTCGCTCGTGCGATAGGCCACGGGCCCGATCCGTTCGCTCATGCCCCAGTGGGTCACCATGCGGCGGGCCAGTTGCGTGGCTCGTTTCAGGTCGTCCTCGGCCCCGGCGCTGAACTCGCCGAACACGAGCTTCTCGGCCGCGCGACCGCCGAGCATAAACGCCAGCCGAGTGCGCAAGTCCCGCTCGCCAATGTTCAGCCGGTCTTCTTCCGGCAGCAGTTGCGTGACGCCGAGCGCTCGACCGCGCGGGATGATGGTGACTTTGTGGACCCGATCGGCCCCCGGTAGCAACCACGCCAGCAGCGCGTGCCCCGCCTCGTGATAGGCGGTCATCTCTTTTTCCTTGCCGCTGAGCACTTCGTCGCGCTTCGGTCCCATCAGGATCTTGTCGCGTGCCGCCTCGAAGTCTTCCATGTCGACCTGAGTTTTGTTCTGCCGCGTGGCCCACAGCGCGGCCTCGTTGACTAGGTTGCGAATGTCGGCCCCGGTCAGGCCCACCGTCGCCGACGCCAAGCGTTGCAGATCGACATTGTCCGACAGCGGCACGTCGCGGACGTGGACTTTGAAAATCGCTTCACGCGCTTTGAGGTTCGGCCGATCAACCGTGATGTGCCGATCGAACCGGCCCGGACGCAGCAGCGCGGGATCGAGCACATCGGGGCGATTGGTCGCCGCGAGCACAATGACCGCCTCGGTCGGCGTGAAGCCGTCCATCTCGCTGAGGATTTGATTCAGCGTCTGTTCACGTTCGTCGTGTCCGCCGCCGAGTCCCGCGCCGCGCACTCGACCCACCGCGTCGATTTCGTCGATGAACAAAATGCAGGGGGAGGCCTCCTTGGCGGTCTTGAACAAGTCGCGCACGCGACTCGCCCCAACGCCAACAAACATCTGAATGAACTCGGAGCCGTTGATCGAGAAGAACGGGACCCCCGCCTCGCCGGCGATCGCCTTGGCGAGCAGCGTCTTGCCGGTCCCCGGCGGACCCATGAGCAGTGTCCCCTTGGGAATGCGGGCCCCCAATTTATAAAACCGCTCGGGACTCTTGAGAAACTCGACCACTTCGGTGAGGTCTCCTTTGACGCTCTCGAGCCCGGCCACGTCGGCGAACGTGATTCGCTTTTGACTGGCTTCGTAGCGACGCGCGGGGCTCTTGCCGAAGCTGGTCAGAAAGCCGCCCCCCATGAATTGGTCGCGCGAGCGGCGAAACATGACGAACATGCTCCCAATCAGCAACGCGGTCAGGCCGAGCGACAGGAGCATCATGATCGACGAGCCATCGTAGGGCACGTCGGCCCGGTAGCCTTTACCGAGCTTTTCGCGCAGCAGGTCGTCGACCTGCGGGCCAGCGAGCGGACTCAGAACGACCCGAAACGGCTGTCGCTCTTTGTCGGCGGCCTTGGTGGGATCGACCTGGGTGGTCTCTTTTGTGACCGACACGCCGCTCTTGAAATGGCCCAAGAGTTCCTGGCCGTTGATCTCGGCGTCGGCGACGTTGCCGGCTTGCAGTTCTTGCATGAACCGGCCGTAGGGTACTTCGTACTGCACCTGATACTGGCGCATGACATACAGGACGCCGAACATCAGCACGGTCGTGACCAAGAGCACGAGCGGCATGTTCTGCCACCACGCCGAGTTGGCGTTGGGCTTGGGACTGGGGGACGGATTCTCTCCGGGGGTCGGCTCCATGCGGCGATCATTTCTTTCGATAGGACACGGGACGGGACGCGATTATTCTAGCGTCACGGCAGCCGCTGACCACCGGCGAGCACGGTTTTGAGCCAGGTGAATCGTCTTCATTTAGCCCCCGGTCGATAGGACCGCAGGTCCGTACGCCGGGGGTTCGCGCCGCGATCTGAGAACCATCCCGTTCACGGGCTCGGTGTGGAATACAAATGTGACGTTCACGTGCTCTGCGATGTTGCAGCCCCCCGGCGTACGCTGCTGCACAGCTATCGCCGGGGGCTAATAACGGTAACGATGTCGGCAGGTTCGCCGAGACCGGCGGCAAAGCCGCCGGCTTGGGAAAGAGACCAATCACGATACACTCAACACGCTCACCCAACCGAAAACGCTCCCTACGTTTTCGCTACATACCGGCATCGTGCCCCGTGCCTACCCTTCCGCGACTTCGACAAACACCTTGAGCGGCGGACGCTCAGCCATCAGCAGGTTCATCATCTCGCGATAGCCGTCGAGGCCGCGAATCGGGTTGGTCAAGATCTTCTCGATCACGCCAGGATACATGACCTCGCCCAAGGCCAGGTCCTTGATGCCCATCTCGAAGTGCTCGCGGTTTGCGTTCACGCTGCCGAGCAACAGCTTGTTCCCGAGCACCCAATTGAGGTTGATCTTGTCGCCGGCAACGCTCACGTGTCCGTCGCCGCCCGTGATGCTGGTCCAGACCAACACGCCGTTGAGGCCCAAAACCTCCATCGCGCCAAAGCTGATTGCGCTACTGCCCGTGGCATCGATGATCAGATCGGGCTTGCCGACCTCGCCGGCCAATTGCGTCAGCGATTTTTCGCGCGTGCTCACATAATGCGCGCCGAGGCCGGTGACGATCTCGCTCGACAACGTCGGCGGAGCCGACCGAGCCAGTGTGTACACTTGCAGCCCGCGCAAACGGAGCACGAGCGTGGCGAGCAGCCCGATCTGGCCAGCCCCCATCACGAACGCGACCCGCGGCCGCCAGACTTTCAAGCGCCGCTGCACTTCAAACGCCTGATGCACGGCCTTCGCCGCACAGCTCATCGGCTCGGCCAAGACGTGCAGCTTCTTCAAACCCACGGGCATCTGGATGATGTACTCGGCATCGTCGACGTAGTACTCGGTCATGTAGCCGTGCAGCAGATTGATGCCCCGTTCGTAGTACACCTCTTCGCTGGTCATGTCGCAGGTGCCGATCATGTCGTAGATCGAGCCACCGGGCCGACGGACGGTCGCGGTGACGTAGTCGCCCGGCTTGACGTGCGAGACATTGGGACCAACCTCCTCGACGATGCCGAACGACTCGTGACCGAGCACGAGGAAGTTGTATCCCGGCGGGGCGTTGCCGTACTTGGCCTCGTTGATCTCGCGGTCGGTCGCATCGACACCCACCTTGAGCACGCGCACGAGCACGCCACGGCCGTTGGGCACATCATCGACCTTGGGCTTAGGTAGCTCGGCCAGATGGACGCTATCGGGGGTACCGGGTCGAACGGCGACGGCTTTCATGGGAACTCTTTCGCTTTAGAACAAGCAGGGTGGACGAGAAATGAAAATTTAAGGCCCCTCACGCCAACTGGCAAGACATCGAGTTATGGGGGGGGCGATCTTCGCGCGCGCGGGTGTCGATCCGTCGCGTCATTTCAGGCGCGGGGTACGTGACCTACCAAATAGAAGAGAAGTCAAGGCGTCGTTGTTGGAATTAGCGGCGCGGGTCGATCTGCGTAAGTTACGCAAGCATCCACGTGGCGTGAAGAAACCGGTCATCAAGCGTCGAGCCCGTCGCGACGCGCCGCACGTTTCGACCGCCCGCGTGCTGGTCGAGCATCGCGAAACCGGAAAATACCGGGCTTCCGTTGGTCGCCCTGACTCATTCGCCGCGCAGTCGTCAATAGGAAGATTGATATG
>CAYLYE010000075.1:0-25575 GCA_964387325.1 uncultured Planctomycetaceae bacterium | reverse complement strand
CGATTACCTGACCTACACGCTGCGCGAGACGCTCGCCACACTCAATCGTCGCGTGCGGGCTCGTTACCCTGAGCTGAAGAGCGAAGAGCCTTCGCCCACCGCGCGACCGCTCATCACGTTGCTGCAGCAGACGACGGTGCCCGAGTCGCAATTGGCGATGGCGGTCGAGTTAGTATGCTTGTATGGCAGTGCGAGCGATCTGGCTTTTGTGCTTGACAACACGCTGCAATCGGGCCAGTACCCACTCGCCGTGCGCACTCAGGTACTCGAGTCGCTCATCGACGCCGCGACGACCCGCAAGGTACGGCCGAGTGGCACGCTCGCGTCGCTCGAGAAGCTGATCACATCGGAGCCCGCCTCGAAGGACGCGAAGTTCCGGCAGGCCGTGATCCGGTTGTCGACCATTTGGAAAGTGGCCCATGTGGCCAAGGGGCTCGGTGAGATATTGGAGAATCCTCGTTCCGATGTGGACGCGATTCAAGGGGCGGTCGATGGACTGGTCGCGCTGGGCGACAAGACCAGCCTCGAGTTGCTCAAGGAGATGACCACGCGTGAATCGCCCAGTATGCGTGTGCGGCTTCGCGCCGTGGCGGCGTTCGTTAAGGTCGATCCGAAAAACTCTCCGCCGGTCGCGGCCAGTGCGCTGAGCGAGGCCGCGTCGCGTGACGACGTGGGGCTGGTCATGCAGGCGTTTCTCAATCAGAAAGGGGGCGCCGATCGGCTTGCCGAGGCACTCCAGCGCCGACCCTTGAACGCCGAGACGGCTAAAGTCTGCCTGCGTTATATGTACGGCGTGGGGCGTAGCGATCCGGCTCTCTCGGATCTACTCAGTAAAGCCGCCGGCATCAGCGCCGACACCAAGCCACCCACGCCCGCCGAGTTGCAACAGATCGTCGCCGACGTGGCCAGCAAGGGAGACGCTCAGCGCGGCGAACAAATTTTCCGCCGCGCCGACCTGAGCTGTTTCAAGTGCCATGCCTTGAACAAGGCAGGTGGCAACGTCGGGCCGGAACTCACCACGGTCGGCTCGATCTCGCCGGCCGATTACATCGCCAACTCGATTCTCGATCCGAATCTCGCGATCAAAGAGCAGTACGTGACCCGCATCGTGGCGACCAGCAACGGCGAAGTGTTCACCGGCATCGTGATCGACCGTAACGAGACCCGGCTCAACTTGCGTGACGCGGCTGGCAAGCAGATCACGATTCCGATTGCCGACATCGACGAAGAGGCCGAGGGGAAATCGCTCATGCCTCAAGGGCTGACCAAATTTCTCACCCGCGATGAGCTCGTCGATCTGGTCAAGTTTATCTCCGAGTTGGGTCGTAACGGTGCGTACGCGCTCCGCACGACCCCCGCGATTCAGCGGTGGCGCGTGCTCAAGCCGGTCCCCGCGACCTTGCAGAACTCGACACTTAGCCCCAGCGATTTTGAGCAGTTTGTGCTCAACGCCAAGCCGGGGCAATGGACGACCGTCTACGGACAGGTGAACGGTGAGTTGCCCCTTGCGGAGCTCAACAGTACCGAGAGCGCAGGAGTGTTGCTCCTACAAGGAGAGATTCAAGTCACGCAGCCGGGCTCGATCGTGCTCGATATCCAAGCCCCGGACGAGACGGGTGCTTGGCTCGAACGGCAATCGCTCGCCAACGAGAAGAGCGTGACGGTCGATTTGCCCGTCGGTCGGTATCGGCTCACGCTGCGCGTTAAGGCCGACGCTTCGTCGAATGTCCGCGTCAAGGTCGAGGCCCGCAAGGCCGCCGGCTCGCTCGTGCAATTTGAGCTGGTCGGCGGTGTGTGAGGCAGGGCAGGGGGGCGTGCGAAAGGGCAGGGGGGGCGTGCGATAGGGCGTTAGCCTCTGGCGCGCAGTCGAGTGTGTATCGATGTGCGCAACAATGAGCACCGCTGATATGCTCACCCCTTCGCCCATGCGCGGGGTTCCTTGTTGAGTAGGACGGGTGTTTCTACAATCTGTTGTTGGGCGTGGAGCGCGGTCGGCTATTCAAGCCGGAGCCGTTTATTGTATTTAGGCAACGACGTAGAGAGGAATCGAAACGGATGAAGGTCCTGATTGTTGGCAACGGCGGACGTGAGCACGCGCTGGCTTGGAAGATCGCGCAGAGTCCGCGTGTGGATAAGGTCTACGTCGCCCCAGGCAACGCCGGAACGGCACGCGACGCGGAAAACGTCGACATCGCGGCCAGCGATTTCCCACGGCTGATCAAGTTTGCGCAGGAAAAGCAGATCGATTTGACCATCGTGGGGCCCGAGGCTCCGCTGGTGGCCGGTATCGTCGACGCTTTTCAGGCGGCCAAGCTACGGGTGTTTGGCCCCAGCAGGGCGGCCAGCGAACTCGAAGGAAGCAAAGTTTTCTGCAAGAACCTGCTCCGCCATGCCGACGTGCCCACGGCCGACTATCGTGTATTTAAGCAAGTCGATCGGGCGATCATGTTTCTGCGCGAACGCGAAGACGTGCCCGTGGTCGTCAAGGCGGACGGACTCGCGGCCGGCAAAGGGGTGATCGTGTGCGCCAACCGTAGCGAGGCGCTCGAGGCGGTCGAGCGGATCGGCGCCAAACGCGAATTCGGCGAGGCCGGCAGCCAGATCGTGATCGAAGAACGACTCGATGGCGAAGAGGCCAGCGTGCTCGCGATCACCGATGGCCGCACGATCATCACGCTGCCGCCGGCCCAGGACCACAAACGAGCGTTCGATGGCGATACGGGACCCAACACCGGCGGCATGGGTGCTTACTGTCCCGCTCCACTCGTCACCGCCGACATGCTCCACTGGATCGAAGAGCACGTGCTCGTGCCGACCGTGCATGCCATGAAGCGCGCCCGACGACCGTTTCGCGGCGTGCTCTACGCCGGGTTGATGATCACCAATCAGGGGCCCAAGGTGCTCGAATACAATGTCCGCTTCGGCGACCCTGAGTGTCAGCCGCTGCTCATGCGTCTCAAGACGGACCTGTACGACCTGCTCGAGGCCACGGCCGACGGCCGGCTCGATCAGATCGGCCCAATCGAGTGGGACCCGCGACCGAGCGTGTGCGTGGTCATGGCCTCGGAGGGATACCCTGGACCGTATCAGCGCGGCCGGGCGATTCGCGGCCTCGACGAGGCGGCCAAGGTGCCCGACTGCAAGGTGTTCCATGCCGGCACCTCGCTCAGCGGCGAGCAGGTGGTGAACGACGGCGGTCGCGTGCTGGGGGTGACAGCGCTGGGCAACAGTATTTCTTCGGCCAAGCTGCAAGCCTACACGGCCGTCAAAGCCATCCGCTGGGACGGTGCCTGGTGCCGCAAGGATATCAGCGACAAGGCGCTCAAGACGATCATGGCCGAGTCGGCCAGCGGTTAAGCTTTAGCGAACTCGATGTCATTAGCCTCCAGCGAGTCGCCGGAGGGAACGGTGGAGCGGTTCGTCACGCCATCGCGGCGCGGGGCCGTTCGCACAAGGCGTTGTTCTGGTCGCGCGAGCCGTGTAATCGCGCGGCGTCAATCTACTCCTGGACTCGTGGGTAGATAGTTTCTGCGCTGTGAGCATTTTATCGCTGCCGGTGTCGTACAGGAATTCCGTCGCGGCGTCGAGTTAACCAGCATCGGTCGATGATGCCTGTTTGTGCTTCTTGGCGTCATCCTGTTCGCGACAACGGCGTTCGAGTTGCTTGCCAAAAAACCTCCCAAGGTCAAGCAGGCATAGGCAACGATGAACGGTATGATCGACCAACTATCTGACCAGTGCAGCCAAGCAAAACCACCTGCAAAAGCGATCACACCAACCAATACGACAACCAATGTTATGCGCTGTTGGCTGCGTATTTCATGATCGTCGCTTGGCCAGATGGCCCCCACCATGCCTTGGAAGAAACCGAAGATTGGCAAGAACACCAACTCCGGGATAATTACCGCAATAATGACAAGCGAACACACCAGAAAAGTCAGGGGCATGCGTTGAATCAGCTTTGTCTTGTTGTCACGGAATGATTTTAAAGCTCTGCAAAACTTCAGAATAGCAGGGCGATCTACGCAGGGCGAATCTTTCTGGAGTCGGTCTGGTCGTACTGGTAGCTTGATCTTGGTGCTTCAGTAGCTGTAACGCCCGCTCACATTTGTCAGGACGCGCGGATGACCGACACAACCCCCTATCGCCTCGATACCACCGATTGGGCCAGCCTCACGACGGCCGAGCGGATCAAGCACCTCGAACTCGAAGGCTACGTCGTGCTCCCGGATCTGCTCAGCGCCGAGCACTTGGTGAACATTCGTCGCGAACTCGATGCGCTCCCGACCACGGCTGTCGACTACAGCGAGAACCAACGCTATTGCCAGCATGTGCAGTGGACCAACTCGCCCCATACGATCGAGGTCATTGCCCTCCCCGCGATGCTCGAGTTTCTCACGACCCTGTTCGGCGACGAGCTCGTGTTCACGTCCTGCTCGTATGCCTTGTCCAAACCCGGCCACCCGGGCATTGCGATCCACACCGACGCGCAGCCTTACGGCTCGGCGATTTTTGGCATGCAGGCAAGTGCCCCACGACTAGTCCGAGCGTTGTATTACCTCGACGATCTGACACCCGACCGGGCCCCGTTCAAGGTCATTCCCCGTTCGCATCTGTCGATGCACGCCGACGCGAACCCTTACCGGCGATACCTGTCGCATCCCGAGGAGGTGATGGTCACGTGTCGCGCGGGGAGTGTGGCGCTCATCCATCAGGCGGTGTTCCACGCCAACTATCCCAACGTCAGCCAGCAAGACCGGCGGTTGTTGGCGATCGCGTATCGGCCGGGCTGGGCGGGTCCGATTGCCGAGGTCGAGGAATGGGACCCCGCGAAGCTGGCCACCTTGCCGCCGCATGTCCGCGCGTTGTTCAAGAGTCCGAACACGCGGCAGATCGACTTCAACGTCGGCAATCGTCCCGCCAACATGGCCACCGCCGCGCCGGGAATCAACCCGAGCCGTTGGGGCGAGTGAAGTATGACGCACCTTGCTATAGTGCTAAATTACAGGGCGAGCGATGACTACCCTCATTGGAGAATAGCTATGGGCGTGACATTCGAGGAATTCCAAAATTGCGTCAACGATTTTCATGAACACTTTCGTGGGCCTGGAGCGCAAAAGCTTGAGATTAGTAACTTTGTTGATCGATGCGCCTCACTTAAAGCATGGCCGAATTCAAAGTTCCCGGGAGTGTATGCATTTTTTAGCAACTCGCGTGAATTGCTGTATGTCGGTAAGGTTACTTGTAAACAGACAATAGGTAGTCGACTTGGGAAATACTTTTACAAGTCAGGCGAAGTAAAATCTGGCAAGGAGAAGCACGAAGATACTGAAACCATCGTCTCGATTTCATTTCCAGCGGACCGCGCCTTTGAAGCCACCGCATTGGAGGAGTTCTTAATCTGCAAGCTGAATCCGCCGAACAACAAGCATGGGCGAAGTGATCGTTAGTAATTAGTCTCAGACGGGGGTCGTTACGACCAATCGTTGAGATACTCCAAACGGTCGCGCATCGAGTCTGCATCTAAATTCCGTGCCAGCGAAATGAGACGCCGGAGCATGTCGCCGATCGAGCGTTGATTCGACACGACAATGCCCGCGTGATGTTGGTTGGCTCGTATCCAAGCGGAATGCAGTTGTGCAAAGTGAGCGACGTTGAATGTGATCAAAACGCGCCCTTGTCCGGCGGCCCAAGTAAGTTGCGATTCATCGGTCTCGCCGCGACGAAACGATTCGGGCGTACTGATGGCGTCAAAGCCGGCATTGCGCAATGCTGGGGCAATTGCGGCATAGACGTCTTCGTCCGTGAAAAAGGCAGGCAAGCTCATGAGCTAGTGCCACGACCTGTCTCACGAGCTTTGACAACCGTCTCGTCATCGGCCGCTAGGTCGGCCTCGATCGTGTCGAGATGATCGTAGGCGTAGGCCAGCGCGTCATGCACGTCGGCCGGCTTGAGCGACGGGTATTGCTGGACAATCTCTTCGACGCCCAAACCGTGCCGATAACAACCCAAGATCGTGGCCACGCGGATGCGCGTCCCGCCGACGACCGGCTGACCGCCACAGCGGGCCGGGTCTTGTTCGATATTGCGATAATCGAGCTTGGGCATGGTGAGTCCGATGGATGATGGGCACGGACGACGATTCTCGCCACGCTTCAAGTTTAACATGCCCAGTCAATAAGGGCGACCGGCGGCAGAGCCGCCGGCTTGGGTGACTGCTTACTGCCCTCTGCCTACTGCCTACTCTGCTTTCCCGCTAGTTTGACTCCCCACGACCGCTTGACTATGCTCTAAACCGATTTAGACGCGGCTGTTTTTGTCGCGAATCGAAACCCTTTCGAGCGGTCGACCTGACTGACAGGCTCGGCATCGCACGCTCGTTCTATCGAATCTCCCTTACGGAGCCCTTCACCCATGATCCGACGCCTAGGATGGTTGTTCTCGTTCGTATTCGCCCTGACCAGCTTGGTTCAGGCCCAAGACGAGGCGGGCTTCGAGTCCCTGTTCGACGGCAAGACCCTCACGAACTGGGACGGCAATCCCGAGTTCTGGAGCGTCCGCGACGAAGCGATCACCGGCCAGACGACCCCCGATAAGCCCACCAAGGGGAACACCTTTATTATCTACCGCAAGGGGACGGTGAGCGACTTCGAACTGCGGTTGAAATTCAAGATCGTCGGCGGCAACTCGGGCGTGCAATATCGCTCGGAGGAAGTCAGCCCCTGGGTCATCAAGGGCTATCAGGCCGACTTCGACGGGGCAGGGGGGTGGACCGGCACACTGTACGAAGAAAAGGGGCGCGGCGTGCTCGCCAAGCGCGGCAATAAGGTGCAAATCACCGCCGACGGCAAAAAAGAAGGGACCGAGATCGCCAAGGAAGCGGACATTATCGCCGCCGTTAAGACAGACGACTGGAACGACTACACGATCATCGCCGACGGCAATCACCTGATCCACAAAGTGAACGGCGTCACCACGATCGACGTGACCGACGACGAAGCCGCCAAGCGGCGCATGTCGGGCCTGCTCGCGTTGCAGTTGCACGCCGGCCCGCCGATGACCGTGCAGTTCAAGAACATCCGTCTGAAGAAGCTCCCTTCGCCGGTGCTCAAGAGCAGCGCACTCAAGAACGACGGCGAGAAAAAGCGAATCGTGTTCGTCGCCGGCCGACCGAGTCACGGCTACGGCGCGCATGAGCACAACGCCGGCTGCCTGCTGCTGGCCCGCGAGTTGCAACGAGCCAAGAGCGGCTACGAAGTCGTTGTGTACCGCAATGGCTGGCCGACCGAGGCCAACGCCTTCGACGGGGCCGACACGATCGTCATGTATTGCGACGGCGGCGGCGGACACATGGTCAACGCGAACCTTGAGCAGGTCGACGCGCTGACCAAGAAAGGTGTTGGCGTCGTCTGTATCCACTATGCCGTCGAGGTGCCCAAGGGTCCGTCGGGCGATAAGTTCCTCGACTGGATCGGCGGTTATTTCGAGATGAACTGGTCGGTCAATCCCCACTGGACCGCGCGGTTCGAGAAGTTGCCCGTGCATCCGATCACGCGCGGGGTCAAGCCGTTCGCGATCAACGACGAGTGGTATTATCACATGCGTTTTCGGCCTGAGATGAAAGGGGTCACGCCGATCCTCTCGGCGCTCGCCGGTCCCGACACGCTCACGCGCAAGGACGGTCCCCATAGCGGCAACCCGTACGTGCGCGAGAGCGTTGCCAAGGGAGAGATGCAACACGTCGGCTGGGCATCGGAGCGGCCCGACGGCGGTCGCGGCTTCGGCTTTACGGGCGGACATGACCATTGGAACTGGGGACACCCTGACTTCCGCAAGACCGTCCTGAACGCGATCGTCTGGACGGCCAAGGGGGAGGTGCCTGCCGAGGGGGTCGAAGTCGCTCCGGTGAGTGCTGAAGACTTGGAAGCCAACCCGGACTACCCACGGCCGGCCAACTACAATCGCGACATCATCCAGCAACGCATGGTCAACGAAGAACCCAAGAAGGTCTCCGCCGTCGCCCCGACGGCGGCCCCCATCGCGGGCTCGCCCGATGCGGCGGTCTTGTTTAGCAGCCCGGTGGTCAACAAACAGACCCCGGGCTATGCGGTCGATGTGAACGTCGAGTTGAAAGGGGCCAAGCAATTGGCCTTGGTGGTCACCGACGCAGGTGACGGCTACGCGGCGGATTGGGCCGACTGGGCCGAGCCGCGACTGCTCGGCGCCAAGGGGGAGCTCAAGCTGACTGAACTCAAGTGGGTCGGCGCTCAAGCTGGCTGGGGCCAACCCCAGATCAATGCCAACTGCCAGGGTGAGCAACTTCGCATCGCGGGTCAGAGTGTGGCCTACGGTATCGGCACGCACTCCAACTCGGTCATCGTCTTCGGTGTGCCCGAAGGCTATGACCGATTTGTCGCCCGAGCGGGGCTCGACAACGGTGGGACCGACCAGCAGATGGCGTCGAGCGTGCAGTTCCTGGTCTACAACGCCGCGCCGGCTAATTTACCCGCGGCTAAACAGGCCGATGCCGGCCGTGTTACCGCCGCGAGTCACGACCCGAAAGACGCCGTCGCGGGGCTCGACGTTGCTGCCGGCTGCGAAGCGGTCTTGTTCGCCTCGGAGCCCATGACGCTCAACCTGACCAACTTGGATATCGATCACCGCGGCCGCATTTGGGTCTGCGAGGTGATGAACTACCGCCGTCACAATGGTACGCGCAAAGATGGTGACCGCATCCTCATTCTCGAAGACACCAATGGCGACGGCAAGGCCGATAAGTCGACGGTCTTTTATCAGGGGGTCGACATCAACTCGGCCATTGGTCTGTGTGTGCTCGGCAATCAGGTGATTGTCTCCTGCTCGCCGAACATCTTCGTGTTCACCGATACCGACGGCGACGACAAGCCCGACCGCAAAGAGTTGCTGTTCTCGAACGTTGGCGACCCACAGCACGACCACTCGGCCCACTCGTTTCTCTTTGGGCCGGACGGCAAGCTGTACTGGAACTTTGGCAACACTGGCAAGCGGGTCTGCGACAAGGATGGCAAGCCGGTCGTGGATCTCGCCGGCAATGTGGTGAGCGACGGCGGCAAGCCGTACTGGGGTGGCATGCCTTTCCGCTGCAACGCGGACGGCAGCGAGTTCGAGACGCTGGCCCACAATTTCCGCAACAACTACGAAGTCGCCGTCGATAGCTTTGGCACCCTCTGGCAGAGCGACAACGACGACGATGGCAACCGCGGCGTGCGGATCAACTTCGTGATGGAGTACGGCAACTACGGTTACCGCCAGGAGTTTACCGGTTCGGGCTGGCGCACCCCGCGCGAGAATATCGAGGGCGAAGTGCCGCTCATGCACTGGCACTTGAACGACCCGGGCGTGATGCCCAATTTGCTTCAGACCGGGGCGGGCTCGCCGACCGGTATCCTGGTCTACGAGGGCCGCTCGCTTCCCAAGGTGTTTTGGGATCAGGTGATTCACTGCGATGCGGGCCCCAGCGTGGTCCGCGCCTACCCGGCGAAAAAGTACGGCGCGGGTTACACGGCCGGCTCGGTCGATCTGCTGCAAGGCGCGCGAGACAACTGGTTCCGCCCCGCCGACGTGGGCGTGGCTCCCGACGGGAGCGTGTTCGTCAGCGATTGGTACGATCCGGGCGTGGGTGGCCACAACCAGCAAGACCTCGACCGAGGGCGTCTGTTCCGCGTCACGGGTGTCGGTGGTAAGGACACATACAAAGTGCCGAAATACGACTATGACAACCTCGGCGGGGCGATCGCGGCTTTGCAGAACCCGTGCAACTCAGTGCGGTACCTCGCCTGGACCGCGCTGCACAAATTACACGCTCAAGGCCAAGCCGTCGTGCCGGCACTCTCGAAGCTGGCTGACGAAACCGATAGCCCGCGTATGAAGGCCCGCGCGCTTTGGTGCCTGGGCAAGATCGCCGGTCAAGGGCCGACCGTCGTGTCGAAGGCGATCACGGATCGCGACGCCGACATTCGCACGGTGGGCATTCGCCTCGCTCGGCAATTGAAGCTCGACGTGGCCTCGCTCTCGTCGCTGGCACAGGACCCCGCTCCGGAGGTGCGTCGCGAACTGGCCATCGCCTTGCACCTGAGCACCTCGCCGGCCGTGAGCGACATTTGGGCCACGCTCGCCGCTCAACACGATGGCGACGATCGCTGGTACCTCGAAGCCCTTGGCATCGGGGCGGCCCGACATTGGGATGCCTGTCTTGATGCTTATTTGGCCAAGGTTAAAGATCCGCTCTCGACCCGAGGCGGGCGCGACATCATCTGGCGCAGCCGAGGTAAGCAGACGCCGCAACTGTTGGCCGCCGCGATCCGCAGCCCCGCCACGAGTGAAGGGGATCTGCCCCGGTACTTTCGGGCGTTCGACCTCTACCAAGGAGACAAGGACGCCGCCTTGCAATCGTTGCTAGACGTCCCCGCGGGCGGTAACTCAGCAGCCTTGCAAACGAGTGTTGCCAAGGCGCTGCTCCGACTTCCCAACGCGAACGTGGTCGACGCGCCGCGAGTCAAGGAAGCGGTGCTCGGTTATCTCTCGCGGCTTGCCCCTGGCAGCGATGATTACCTCGCGCTCGTCGACCGCGCCGGACTCAAGGAGAAACGAGACGATCTGGTGCAGATCATTCTCACCACGGCCGACGACACTGCCGCGGTGCGCGTGGCCGGCATGCTCCTCAAGTTCGGCGAGCAAGAGTCGTTGCAGCAACTCATGCAGGACAAGGACGAAAACAAGGCGGCGAGGGTTGCCCGAGCCGTCGGCTACGCCGGCGGGGCCAAGCTCAATAACTGGTTCGAGCCATTGGTGACCGACACGAATCGTCCGTTGGGGGTGCGTAGTGCGGCGGTACAGGCACTCGGTCGTAACAAGGCGGGGGAGAAATTCCTCATCGAGCTGGTCACGAGCGAGAAGCTGCCGAGTGATTTGAAGTTCGCCGCAGCCAACGTGCTGCTCGTGAGCAGCGATGCGGCCATTCGCACCTCGGCCGCGAAGCATTTGCAATTGCCCAGCGGCGCTGACAAGAAGCCGCTGCCGCCGCTGTCCGACCTCGTCAAACAAAAGGGGGACGCCAATCGCGGCAAGCAATTGTTCGCTACGACCGGCACCTGCGCCAAGTGTCACAAGGTGCGCGGCGAAGGGAAGGACGTCGGCCCCGACTTGTCGGAAATCGGCAGCAAGCTCAGCAAGGAAGCGATGCTCGTCTCGATTCTCGACCCCAGCGCGGGCATCAGCCACAACTACGAGTCCTACATCCTCGCGCTCGACGACGGCACCACACTCACCGGTCTAAAGGTGAGCGAGACCGCCGCCGACGTCACGATCAAGAACGCCGAGTCGATCGTCCGCACCGTTGCTCGCAAGAACATTGAGCAGATGGAGAAGTCGAAAATCTCGATTATGCCGGCTGACATTCAGAAGGTGCTCAACGCCCAAAATCTGGTCGACATTGTCGAGTACATGACCTCACTGAAAAAATAGAAGAGGGGCCTCTGTGGTTAACCATTCTCTGAGTTAATCAGCACAGGTCGATATGGCAACGCTTCACGCGCTCAGTTGTCGTCGAATGGCGTTAAATACTTCGACGTAGTCGTCCCAACTCAAACCGTCGACGGTCGCGGTGCGCTGCTTGGTGACGCCGTCGACTGCACCCGCGGCGACGAGTCGTTCGAGCAAGATTCGCTCATCGGCGTCCGTCCACTCGGAGATTAAGTCTTGTTGTCCGCGTAAGGCAGCGACGGCGGCGCCGAGCGCGTATCCGGCCCAATTGCTCACGCCGGCCAGTAAGAGGTGATCGGTCGCGATGCGGCAGGCGATTTTACCAGCCGGGCCTCGAGCGATCACGCTGCGCAATACCTCCCAGGGGATGCATCCCAGGCCGATCTCGTTGCCGCCGTCGCCAATGCCGATCGTACGATACGGTCGGCCCGGCAACTCGAAGAGTCGCTGCGCCGGTGCGGTCAGGTGCGAGATCGGGATCCCGCGCATCGAGTGGCACACGTCGCGCGATTCGAGCGGGACCTCGGCCACGAACGTCTCAACGGGCGCTGCCGAGTCGCGTGTCTGCGCGGTGAGTGAGTCCAGCGTGTGGCTCGGCCCCACGCGCTCGATGGCGATCAGGTGCGAGAGAACTCCGTTGCGAGTTTGGATCGCGGCATCGAGCCAATCATGATCGTCGTTTCGCGGCGCGATGGGCAACTCATGCACGCAGGGCGTTGGCACTCCAACCGTGCGACAGCCTTCGACGAGCAGTGGCGTGGCAAACGAGTCGCAGAGCAACCGCACCTCGATGCCCAGCTTGTGAAACACGCGCGCGAGGTACAGAGCCCCTGGCGGGCCATCGGTCTCGGCGGCAGGAGGCTCGGCATCGGCGATGGTGAATCCGGTGACAATGCCGACGGCGCGGCCGTGCTCGGCGAGTTCTTGAGCGGCGCGCGCGAGTTGCCCGGCGTCGAGGAATTCAGCGTTGGCATGACGTGCGACGACACCGCGTCCGCCGGGATCGCGATGCGTGAAGTTTTCCAGAGCAGGCCAATCGAGACCAGGCATAATAAAACCGTGAATGAAGAGAGGGTGAAGAGCCTTTAATACGTGGAGAATCGAGGCGAATGGAATCAACTACGCGGAATCGTAACCGCGCATCCCTTGTCAGACTTCCTGAATGTCAGTACTTTATCGCTTTCATTGCTACCGATAGTGAGAGATTAGCGGCGTAAGTGACTCAAGATGGGTTGACAAACGCTGCCGATTGGTTAGAACATTGGGGGTTTGTGAAAAAAGTCACAAACTTTGCCGATAATATTCCATCTCGACCCAGGGACGTGTCGTTCGGCTCTGTGTTGAGTTCGATAACGAACAGGCTTGATGGGCGCAAACGGAAGCGTCACTTAGAGTTGAGAATCAGGCATGGCTGATAAACCGAAGCTGTCGACGGCCGAAATCCTAGCTCTGGCTCGTAAACAAGGCGCCATGGGCTCTGGCGGCGCGTCGTCTGCTGCTCCCGCGGCAGCAAAGCCCGCTGAGCCGCCGAAAGCAGCGGCCAAGCCGGCGGCTGCGAAGGCGGATGCCCCCGCCAAGCCGGCGGCTGGCGCTCGTCCCAGCACGGCCGATATTCTGGCCGCGGCTCGCGCTCAAAAAGCGGCTGCTCCTGCGGAATCCGCTCCCGCTGCGGAAAAGCCTACTGCAAAAGCGGCGCCCGTCGCTAAGGCTGATAAGCCCGCCGAGCCGGTTGCTCCGCCGGTGGAAGCCAAAAGCACATCGAATATCCTGACCGGTTCGGCAGACAAGCCCGCGAAGCCTGGGCCGGTGAGCAAGGCCGAGGCGGCCGCGAAGCCAGCCGCAGCGAAGCCGGCGCGCCCTGTGCCGCCGATGCCCGTCAAGCCCGAGTACGCGAAGGCGAAGCCAGTCAAGGCGACGACCGAAGAGCGTCGCGGCGTGGTGTCGCTGATTTTCGGCTCGTTCCTGGCGTTGGGCTTTACGTCGCTGAGTGCGACGACGGGGCTCTGGACGTTGGGGCTTGCCCGCTTCATGTTCCCGAATATTCTCACCGAGCCGCCGAGCAAGTTTAAGGTTGGCCCACCGAATGATTTTCCGCCGGGTAAGGTGGAAGAAAAGTTCAAGGCCTTGTTCGGCATTTGGGTCGTGAACGCCGAGTATGCCGGGCAGCGGCAGATCGTGGCGATTCGCACCGTCTGCACGCATCTAGGCTGCACGCCGAACTGGCTCGAAGGCGAACAAAAGTTCAAGTGTCCCTGCCACGGCAGCGGTTTTTATAAGGATGGAATCAATTTTGAAGGGCCTGCTCCGCGACCGCTCGAACGCTATGCCATTCGCTTAGCCGACGATGGTCAGTTGGAGGTCGACAAGAGCAAGCTGTTCCAAGAAGAGCTTGGTCAATGGGCCGATCCGGCCTGTTATGTCTCGGTCTAAGTTCTGTCGCCGCTGGTGTGACTGATCTCTCGGTCAGGCAAGCGGTGATGACGAACGATAGCGACCCTTTTCATCCTTGTAGGACCCGTTGGACGACGCGAGGCGATGCCTGTCTGCGGCATCGCGAGCGGGTCGTGTGTGTCCAGGGTGTTTGTGTCCTCGGTTGGTCCTGACCCGTTTATTGGCCTTGTTGCGAAAGTAGTTTCAGGCATGTCCATAGGCGAATCGATTCGTAATTCGCAGGTTTGGAAAAGCATTTTTCGGCATCCCATGCCCATCGACCGGCGTAACCGGATCGTGGTCATGCTCACCAACTTCTTCCTGCACTTGCATCCAGTGTCGGTCAAGAAGCAAGGGATTGCGCTGTCGTACACCTGGTGCATGGGGGGCATTACGTTCTTCCTGTTCCTGGTCGAGACGATCACGGGCGTGCTGTTGATGTTCTACTACCGGCCGACGCTCGAATGGGCGTTCAACGATATTCTCGCGCTGCGCGATGTGACCAGTTTGGGGATCTTGCGTGAGTTGCATCGTTGGGGCGCGCACGCGATGGTGATCACCACTTGGCTGCATATGTACCGGGTCTTTTTGACCGGTAGTTACAAGCCCCCGCGTGAATTCAATTGGGTCGTGGGTGTGATTCTGTTGTTGCTTACGTTGCTGTTGTCGTTCACGGGCTACTTGTTGCCGTGGGATCAATTGGCGATTTGGGCTATCACGGTCGGGTCGAACATGGCTCGGGCGACGCCCTTCTTGGGTCACGAGGGTCCTGGCCAGCAATTGCTGACGGCCGGGGGCATTGACATGATTACCAACGCTTCGGACGCGCGGTTCGGCTTGCTCGGCGCGCGGTTTGTAGGCGAAGAAACTTTGAACCGCTTCTACGTTTTACACTGTGTCGCTATTCCGCTGGCCGCTTCATTGCTGATCGCCATTCACTTTTGGCGCGTGCGCAAAGACGGTGGCATTAGTGGCCCACTGTAAGGCGAGCCATTCGCTCGCCGCGGAGCCTTGGGGGTGGTTGTCGCCCCGCTCCCGCCGCGACATTTGAGCACGAGGATCGTTCATGCACGGAGCTGACTTTATCGCCAAGGCCGCAGGCCCACTGGGTCTGTACTATCTGTGCCTCTGCGCGCTCAACTGGGGTGCCGCGCTGTTGCTATGGCGACGCGGACCGATCAAGACCTACTGCCACATTCGGGGCATCGCCATCACGAACGTGATGACGTGGTTCCTGGTCGGCTGCATTTTCGTCTTCTTTGCCCCGGTTGCGATGGACGGCTCCCCATTCCCCGAGTGGCATTTCGCGCCGTTCGAGCCGTGGTTGGCCAACGCCTGGCACGCCGTGATGCACCTGATCGACTTTTTGTCGGGCCCAGTGATTTTGACCGTAGGCTCGTCCGTGCTGCTCGCGGTGTTCTTTATCTACCGCCGATTTTTTTCGCAGCCGGCCGTCGCCTGGACGATGCTCAATATGGCGCTCGCCCTGATGGGCATGGCGATGACGAACCCGAACTTCTCGGAGATCGTTGCCAAGCCCGATAACGTGCCGATCGTGGGCTTGGTCTTTCTGCTTGGTTTTTTCACGTGGCTTGCCACGCACAAAGCGGTGATTAACGACGATCGTCGTCGCGAGGGGTTGCCGCCGATCGAGAAGACCGAAGACGAGAAGGTGCTGGTGTGGCCCGACTTGGTGTACACCGAACTGATCTGCATGATCGCCCTGACCGCGTTCCTGCTCATCTGGGGTTTGGTGCTGCAAGCTCCGCTCGAAGAACCCGCCAGTAGCGTGAAGACCCCCAATCCCTCGAAGGCCCCTTGGTACTTCCTGGGCTTGCAAGAGATGCTCGTGTACTTCGACCCGTGGATGGCGGGCGTGGTATTGCCGAGCATTGTGATCTTCGGCCTCGCCGCGATTCCGTTCCTCGACTACAACCGCAAGGGGAACGGCTACTATACGATCGAAGAGCGCCCCTTTGCGTATCTCGTGTTCCAGGTCGGCTTCCTCGAACTTTGGGTCGTGCTGATCATCTTGGGTACGTTCCTCCGGGGTCCGAACTGGAACTTCTTCGGCCCGTTCGAATACTGGGACGCACATAAGGTGCTGGCGCAGAACAATATCGACCTGTCGCAGTACTTCTGGAACGGGCTGTTGCACATGCCGCTTCCGAAGGCCTCGCAAGGAGCGGGGATGCTGGAGACCGCGTGGGTGATCCTGGTTCGCGAGAGCCCGGGCATTGTGCTCACGTTGGCCTATTTGATTGTGCTGCCGCCGATGATGGCGCTGACAATCTTTCGCAAAATGTTCGTGAAGATGGGGTTCATCCGCTACATGCTGATGGCCAACTTGTTGCTGATGATGGCCTCGCTGCCGCTGAAGATGGTGCTGCGGTGGGTCTTTAACCTCAAGTACCTGATTCACATCGACGAATTGTTTCTCAACCTGTAAGACGACGCTTGGGCCGAGTAGCGCTCAACTTTTAAGGACGGAACATGCCTGCGACCGAACAGACATGGCGCAATGCGAACACGATGCACGTGGTCTTTGGACTCACGTCGCTGGGCTTGCTGATCGTGACCGTATTGCTGTTGGCCAACGACAACGTGCGCGAATGGAAGCAATACCAGCGTAAATTCCGCGATGTCGAGACCTGGGCGGCCCAGGGGCGCATCGACGAAGAGCAGACCGCCGCCTACGCAGCCAAGCAAGCTGACTTCGAGAAGACACTCAAGGCGCAGCTCAGTAAGCCGCTCGACCCGGCTGCCGTGGAGAAGTTTCTCAGCATTGCCGAGTTCAAAGATCAACCGGCTAACGAGTCCGCCAGTCTGTCAAAGCTGTACGCGTATTCACAGCTGGGGGCCATCCGTAAGGCGGCCGCCGACATGCAAAAGGCCACCACCGCTGACGATGCAGCCAAGTATCGGGCCGAACTTGTGAGTGCTGCCGAAGGCCTGCTTCGCCGCGCCAAGTACGTCGAAGACGACGCGCAGACTCGACTCAAGTTTAAGCGGGCCGAACGGGACGAAGTTGCCAGTAAGTATGGTATCGCCATCGACGAGCAAAAGCCCCTCAGCGAACTGAGTAAGGATCGTGACACGATCGCGGCGGTCGACAAGCAAGTGTCCGAATTGCTGCGCAAGTACGAGACAGCCAAGACGCATCGCCTGGCTTTGCAGGACACGCTCTCGGGGGCCCGAGCGGCCGAGGCGGTGGCTCGCAAGGCGGTCGAAGATCACAAGGGAGTGATCGAACGACTGCAGTTGGCCAAGTACGAGCGTTCGGCGAACTGGAAGAAGTCGTTGCTCGAAATGCCGATCATCGACGCCTTCGGTCGGCCGCTCAAGATCGAACAAATCTGGTTGCCGAATCTGACATTGAACAACAATTTTCGTGACGTGGCGCGGTTCGACCGTTGCACGACCTGCCATCAGGCAATGGATAAAACCGCCCCGGGCTCGGCCATCGCGCCGGGGTTCGAGAGCGCGCATCGTTTGACCCTGACACTCCTGCTTCCCAAGACCTCCAAAGACGCCGAAGGAAAAGAAGTCGCATTGAGTGCCCCGCTCAGCGAGCAGGTCGTCGGCTTATCGATCGCCCAGCGCGGTCAGTACAGTGAGAAGGATGCCTCGGTCGATGTGGTGTGGCCCAACAGCCCCGCCGCACTCGCCGGTCTCAAGGCGGGCGATGTGATCGAATGGGTTGGCGATGCAAAGATCATCGATCCCAAGCGAGCGCAGAGCTATCTGCTCGATAACGCCCAGCCGGGCTCGAGCTTAACGCTCCGCATTCGTCGCGGCGCGCCGCAGCCGTTCAGCTCGCATCCGCGATTGGATTTGTTTGTCGGCTCGTTGAGCCCGCACAAGATGGGTGACTTCGGCTGCACGATTTGTCACGAAGGGCAGGGGAGTGCCACGCAGTTCAAGTGGGTCTCGCACACGCCCAACAACGCGCAAGAAGCGGCCGACTGGAAAGCCAAGTACGGGTGGTTCGACAATCATCACTGGATTCAGCCGATGCGGCCCGAGCGCTTCGCGCAGAGCAGCTGTCTCAAGTGCCACCATGACCTGGGCGAGCTTGAGCCGAGCGAGCGATTCCCTGACCCGCCGGCTCCGAAGCTGATGGCAGGCTACCATTTGATCCGGCAGGTTGGTTGCTTCGGCTGTCACGAGATCAACGGCTACGACGGTCCCAGCAAACGACGTGGTCCGGACCTGCGGGCCGAGCCGAGCTATGCCGCGTTCGCGTCGCAGTTAATCAACGACAAGGCGCTGAGCGACACGCAGCAAAAAATGGCGCGCGAGGTGATCGATCATCCCGACCGCGCAGCTCCTCGCAAGCTCCTTGCCGAGCAATTGCTCAGCGTTAAGGCGGGTGAGTCGAAGCTGTCGCCCACGAGTCGCAGCATGGCTCAATTGCTGGCGGCGGATGAGGACGCGCCGGGCAAATTCCGCAAGGTGGGACCAAGCCTCCGACACATCGACAAGAAGGTCGACCTGCCGTTCTTGTACGACTGGGTGCGTGATCCGAAGAACTTCCGCCCTTCGACCAAGATGCCCAAGTTCTTCGGCCTGCACGATCACTTGCAGCCCGACGCACTCGACGCTCCGAAGAAGTCCGACGGCCAGCCCTCGGGCTTAGAGGTGGCGCATGCGATGGAGCCGGTCGAGATTCGTGCGATATCCGAGTACCTGCTCGACGCCGGGAAGCAACAAGCGTTTGACTATGTGGCTCCGGCGACGGGCGTCAGCGCCCCGAGCGCGGAGCGTGGCAAGGCGGCCTTCGAGACGCGTGGCTGCTTGGCTTGTCATAAGCACCCGGACTTTCCGGCTGCCAAGGACACACAAGGTCCGGACCTCGGCCGCCTCGGCGGCAAGTTGCTCGACAAGCGGGGCAAGGATTGGCTCTACAGTTGGATTCGTCAGCCGCAGCACTATCATGCCCGCAGCGCGATGCCCAATTTATTCATCGAGCCCACCAAGCTCACGGCCGATGGCCCGCTCGTTGACCCCGCCGCTGATATGGTCGAGTACCTGCTCTCGCAAAAGGGTCTGCCCTCTGCCGACAAGCCCGGTGTCTACCAAGAGAAAGTCTATCAGGCTCCGGCCTTGCCCGACGTGAACGACCAGGCGCTGAACAACCTTGTGGGGTTGTACCTCAAGAGTGTGTTCACACAGAGCGAGACTGAACAGTATCGCGAGCAGGGGATTCCGGCCGCTCGGGCCAAGAACCTCCGCGGCGATGAGATGACACTGGTCACGCAAAACGGCGAATCAGCCGCCGCGCTCCGCCAGAAGAAGTTGCTCTACGTGGGCCGCAAGTCGATCGCTCGACTCGGCTGCGCGGGCTGCCACGACATCCCAGGCTTTGAAGACGCCAAGCCGATTGGTACCGCGCTCGCCGACTGGGGTCGCAAAGAGCCCAGTAAGTTGGCCTTCGAGCAGATCGCTGTTTACTTGCAAAAGAAGCACGGCCACGGCGACCATCACGAGATCAACCTCAAGGACCTCGACCCCGACACGGGCTTCTTCTTGGGCTCGCTCATGCATCATGGCCGCGAAGGGTTCATTTGGCAGAAGCTCAACGAGCCGCGCAGCTACGACTACAAGAAGACCGAGCAGAAGGATTACCTCGACCGGTTGCGGATGCCTAAGTTCAATCTGTCGAGCGAAGAGATCGAACAGGTCATCACGTTCGTGCTGGGGTTGGTCGCCGAGCCACCCGCGGCGAAGTATGTCTATAAGCCGACGCCGCGTCAGAAGGCGATCGAGGATGGCCGCCAGTTACTCGAACAGTTTAACTGCGTCGGCTGCCACACGATCGACCACGAGACGTGGGAGTTCGATTACAAGCCCAGCGAGTTCGCCGGTCCTCCGGAGTTCAAGGGATATGAAATCCTGCGGCCGCATTTTACGCCCGAGCAGTTAGCCGCCTCGCGCGCGGTCGATCGCCGTGGCCTCGGCCACGCCCGGATCACGGGTATGCCGAACCCTGAGGTACAGGAAGATCCCGACACGGGCAAGCCGGTGCATTTCTTCCAGCTCTGGAAGAATGTAGCGATTAACGGTCAGGCTTGGATGGTCGGCGGTCAGGAGATCGAAGTAAAGGGAGAGAGCATTACGAGCAAACGGCCTCCGTATGGTGGTGACTTGGCTCGGTTGTTGCACCCAGTTGCATTGAACAACGAGAAGAAGACGAACCCGAATGCCAAAGCGAGCGACGCCTGGGGTTGGGTCCCCCCGCCGCTCGTGGGCGAAGGTGAAAAGGTTCGACCGGAGTGGCTCTACGAGTTCTTACTCGAGCCGTATCCGATTCGCCCGGCGGTGGTCTTGCGGATGCCGAAGTTTAATTTCTCGTCGAACGAAGCCCGCATCCTGGCCGACTATTTCGCCGCGAAAGAGAACATGCCGTATCCGTATGAGTTCGACTCGCGAAGTTGGTCGTTGAACACGATGAGCGAGAGCGAGAAGAACAAGTCGCACGAGCGGCTCGACGGCGCGTTGCGAGTGCTTACCGACAATAATTACTGCGTGAAGTGCCACAAGGTGGGTGACTTTACACCGCCCGGTGCGGTCACCGCGCTCGCGCCCCAGTTGGATCGCGTGTCGCAGCGGTTGCGTCCTGAGTTCTTGCAGAAATGGTTGGCACAGCCCAATGCGATGTTGCCGTACACGGGCATGCCGGTGAATTTCCCGATCGACAAGCCTGCCGATCAGAAGCTGCTCAGCGGCACGAGCGAACAGCAAGTGCAGTCGGTGGTCGATCTGTTGCTCAACTGGTCTCGTTACATGACAGACCAGCAAGCCAACTCGATCAAGGCGCGGGTCAAGCCTCCGGCTGCCGTGCCTGTCGCGGCCCCGGCGACTAGCGGCGGAGGTCAATAGTCGTCCACGCTAACGTTTTTAGAGTTCGTTTTGTTTGAAGGATTTTATTCGTCACCCCCGTTGAGTATGCCATCTGGCGGCGGGGTTTGTATCGTCACAAGCCGACCGACACGAGAAATGGATTCTTGTGCGCGAGGCAGGAGAAGCACGCATCATGAATCGTTATCTGTCTCTGACACTGGCTGTCGCGCTGACATTGATGGTCGTTCCCGCTCAGGCCCAATGGGGCACGCTCAAGGGGAAGTTCACCCTCGACGGTGCGGTCCCCGCCCCTGTTAAAATCGATGTCAACAAGGACGTCGAGGTGTGCGGAAAGCACAATCTGGTCGACGAGTCGCTCGTGATTAGCCCCAGCGGCGGTATCGCCAATGTCGTCATCTACGTTCGCACCAAGGGCGTGCAGGTCCACGCCGACTACGCCGCCAAGGCCAACGACAAGTTCGATTACGATAACAAGGGGTGCCGCTTCGAGCCACACATTCTACCCGTCGTGCTCACGCAGACCGTGGTGCTCAAGAACAGCGACCCGGTCGGTCACAACAGTAACTTGCAGCCGCTGGGCGACGTCGGCATCAATCCGCTGATCCCCTCGGGTGGTCAGGTGGATCACAAGTTTAACCGCGCTCAATTGCTGCCGGTGCCGGTGACCTGCAATATCCACCCGTGGATGAAGGGTTACATCCTGCCGCGCGACAACCCGTACTTTGCGATCACCAAGGCCGACGGCAGCTTCGAGCTCAAGAACTTGCCGGCCGGTGAGTTGGAATTCCAAGCGTGGCACGAGAAAGGTGGCTACCTGGAAGTCAACGGTTGGGAGAAGGGACGATTCAAGAAGACGATCGCCGCGGGGGACAACGACCTCGGCGACGTGAAGGTCCCACTCGCCAAGATCAACAAGTAAGTAGTAGGCCTTTGATATTTGAGCGGCTGCCCTGAGGTGGCCGTGACACGCTAGGATCGTATGATGAAACTGCACTTGGTGCTTCTGATCTCGCTGCTCGGCTCGGCCGTGATTGGTTGCGGACGCTCGGGTCCCGTCACGCCCGAACCTCAACTCAAGATCGCGACCGACTTGCGTGGCTCGGGGGGCGCGGCTGCGGCAACGACCGCGGCGGTCTCGACCGGCACCGGTTGGGGGACGATCAAGGGGGTGTTCAAGTACGGCGGCGACTCGCCGACGCTGGCGGGTTTGTCGACCGGCGGCAAGGACATGGAAGTCTGCGGCCAGCTGATCAAGAACGAGCAGTTGGTCGTCGATCCAGCCAGCAAGGGCTTGGCCAACGTGCTGCTCTTCGCTCGCAAAGTGTCGCGTGTGCATCCCGACGTGAAAGACCCACCGAAGACGGACGCGGTATTCGATCAGAAGCAATGCATCTTTTTGACGCATGTGTTTGCAGTCCGCACGAAGCAGCCGATTCTGTTCAAGAACAGCGATCCGGTCGGACACAACACGGCGGTCTCGCCTCCCGGCAGTCCAGCTGCCAACCCCTTGCTCCCCTCGAATGGCTCGTACAACTACTCCATCGGCCGCTCGTTTGCTGTACCGGTCGAGGCCACGTGCAGTATTCACTCTTGGATGAAGGCGTGGGTTATCGCGCGTGATGACCCCTATTTCGCAGTCAGTGCCGCCGACGGTTCGTTCGAGATCAAGAATGTTCCGGCCGGTGAGAAGGTCGAGTTTCAGGTGTGGCACGAACGATCCCCCACCGGGATCGATGTGAAGGGCTCCAAGGGTCGGTTCACCGTCAGCGTGGCTGACGGCGCGGTCGAAGATCTCGGAGTGATTACGGTCACTCCGGCAACGCTCGGCAACTAACGATCAAAAAAATATGACAGGCAGACTTTTGCAATTGGACACCGTCGTGATGACGCGCAATTTTTTGACCATGCTGTCGCTGAGCCTTGTGCTTGGCTTGTTGACCGGCTGCGGACAAAGTCCGCCGGCCAAGTTCGTGCTCAACTTCCAAGGGAAGAAAAGCGAAGACTTCCGCGGCAAGCCCGCGGTACAGCAAATTTCGAACGCGCTGTTTGCCCTATTCGGCACACCGGACGAGCCGTACGTGTTTCCTGAAAGCGGTTTGGATCTGCACAAGATTCGCATCGCGGCCGGCCCCACCGGCGGAAACCAGGACGGCAGTCAGCGCGGCTTGTATCGCCAGCACTGCGCCCATTGTCACGGCATCAGCGGTGACGGCGCTGGACCCACGGCCGGGTTCTTGAACCCCTACCCCCGCGACTATCGCTTGGGGCTCTACAAGTTCAAGGCAACCGAGCGTGCCGCGCGGCCGACGAGCAAAGACCTTGAACGAATTATCCGCCACGGGATCCCCGGCACAGCCATGCCATCGTTCGAGTTGCTCCCCGGCGACGAAGTTGAAGCCTTGGTCGAGTATGTCCGCTATCTGAGCATTCGCGGCGAAGTCGAAACGCTGCTCTGGGCCGACGCCGCCGACAACGATTACAAGCTCGATGTCACCCGCGATTACTTGGTCGGTTTGCTTAATGTGTCAGCCGATATGTGGAAAGCGGCCGACGGGGCGCAGGTCGCCCCGGGCGAGTATCCGTCCGAGGAACTGAAAACCGATTCGACGAAGTGGACCGCCTTCCAGTGGAACACGCTCTATCCGGACGCTTACAAGGCGGCGGTAGATAAGAAGCCCGACGCTTGGCACATGCTTGGCGAAGCGATCTTCAAGGGGGGCAAGGCCCAATGCATGAAGTGTCACGGCCCGACCGGGCTAGGTGACGGCAGCGAAGAGGCCTTGTTCGACGACTGGAACAAGACCAAGCCCGCGGCGCGACAGGAACTTTTGCTGAATAACTACACGTTGGCCAAGCAAGAAGTCCGGCCACGCAGCTTCCGCACGAACATCTTCCGATTCGGACGTTCACCGGCGGATATTTATCGCCGCGTGCATGCCGGAATCAACGGCACCCCGATGCCCGAAGGTAAGCTGACACTCAAGCCCGAAGAAATCTGGGCGCTGGTCGACTACGTCCGGGCGATGCCTTTCCAACATCCCAATCAACAGCCGCACCAGACGGCCACGATGGTCCGAGACCGTCAGTAAAAATACGAGCGGAGAACACCGGTGAATAAGCTCTGGAGTTTGTTATTCCTGACGGTCCCGATCCTGGGCGTCGCCTGCTTTTGGTGGGGCGCGTCAGGCTATATGTGGCTGCCGCCCGATATCTCGGAGCACGGCCATACGATCGACCATCTGTATTACTTTATTCTGTTCCTCACCGGGGCGGTGTTCGTCGCCACCGAGGTGACGCTGTTCTGGTTCCTCTGGAAGTACGACATCCAGGTGAATCGCGAACCGGTCAAGTACACCCACGGCAGCCACAACCTGGAAATCGTCTGGACGATTCTGCCCGCCGCCACATTGCTGTTCATCGCCATCTATCAGATGAGCGCCTGGGCTGACGTCAAAATGCGCAAGCCCGACATGAAGCCGACGGTTCGTGTGACCGGCCGGCAATTCGAGTGGCGGCTGCAATACCCGGGCGTCGACGGACTGCTCGACACGGCCGACGACATCCACCACGTGAACGATCTGCACGTTCCGGTGGGAGAAGACATCCTGGTGAATCTCGAAAGCCAGGATGTGTTGCATGACTTCTTTTTGCCTAATTTGCGGGTCAAGCAAGACGCGGTGCCGGGCATGGTGATTCCCGTCTGGTTCCGCGCCAAGGAAGAGGGAGCCTACGACCTGGTGTGCGCCGAACTGTGCGGTTGGGGGCACTACAAGATGAAAGGCCGGCTGACCGTCGAGTCACGCGCGAGTTTCGACGCTTGGCTGAAAAAGATTTGGGACGCCCAAGAGACCCGTAAGTAACAACCGCTCGCATTATCCCCAGCAAGGGTTCACGGTTATGAGTTCGATTGCCCACGACCACGCTCACGATCACGCCGACCACGGTCACGGTCACAGCGCGAGCTTTCTGAGCACCTACGTGTTCTCGCTCGATCACAAGGTGATCGGCATCCAGTTTTTGTTCTCGACGCTGTTGTGGTTCATGGTCGGCGGCTTGCTCGCCCTGGCGGTTCGCTGGCAGTTGGCCTGGCCCTGGAGCGATATGCCGATTGTCGGCCGGATGCTCTTTGCCGCCGAAGGGGGCCAGATCTCGCCCGAGTTCTACACGATGCTGGTCACCATGCACGCCTCGGTGATGATCTTCTTTGTGATTATCCCGATCTTGGCTGGCGCGTTTGGTAATTACCTGATCCCGCTGATGATCGGCGCCGACGACATGGCCTTTCCGACGCTGAACATGCTCAGCTATTGGTTCATGTGGCCGTCGTTTATCTGCATGATTTGCAGCTTCTTTGTCGAAGGGGGCGCGGCCGCGGCTGGTTGGACTGGCTACCCGACCCTCTCGAACAATTTCCAAGCCTCGCCCGGTAGCGGCAACGGGCACACCCTCTGGCTCTTCGGTGTGATCTTTGTCGGTATCTCGTCGATGCTCGGGTCGGTCAATTACATGACGACGATCATTCAGATGCGCGCCCCGGGCATGACGATGTTTCGCATGCCCATGACGATCTGGGGCATGTTTATCACGGCCATTTTGCAAGCCTTCGCGCTGCCGGTGCTCACCGCCGCGCTGTTCATGCAAGTGCTCGATCGTTTGACCCGCACCGGCTTCTTCACCCCGGAAGGGCTCATCATCAACGGTAGCAGCGCCGGTGCCGGTGGCGGTCAGCCGCTGCTCTGGCAGCACTTGTTCTGGTTCTAT
>CAYLYE010000074.1:0-25718 GCA_964387325.1 uncultured Planctomycetaceae bacterium | reverse complement strand
CACCGAAGCAGCGAAGCAATGCGTCAAACGATTCGGCAGGACATTCCCCTTTCAGGTCGACGTACAGCAGTCGGTTGTCGCGATCGTACAACATACCGTCGACTTGCCAAGCCGGTTCGTCCCCATGAGCCGAAACCCAGACGAACGACCCGTCGGGCTCGCAAAACATCCGCGGCAATCGCTCCAACGCCTCGACCGCCTGCTCGAACGTGACATCGAACGGTAGCCTTAACGCCTCGGGGGGCACAACGAGTCGAGGCCACATTTGACCGGCCAACTCGATACCCTCCGTCGCGAAACCGACGTGCGGCCGGGCATGGAGCGTGATGTGGAATCGGTAACGGTTGCTCATAGCGGTTCGCTTGCGATGCGGCCTGATATCAGAACCCGCCTTGTCGCTTTTCGGCATCGGGCTCTATAGTTGCATATCGGTCAAGATACTCGTTCCCGGCAAGAGAATAAATCACGCTCCGATGTCAAATCGCCCGGACCTAGCCACGACCGATCACGATGACGCGCCCCCCAGCGACGACGGCCTGTCGCTCGACAAGCTGAATCAGGCGTTTGCCGAGATGCTCGGTGGCGACGACCCTTACTCAGCGCCGGTCGAACCACCGCTGAGCGAGGTCGAGGAACCGATCGCGGCCGAGCAGCCAGATCCGACCCACGACGACGCCTGCCCCATCACGCCGCAGACGATCCTCGAGGCCATGCTATTCGTGGGTCATCCGCAGAACGAGCCGTTGAGTATGGCCCGTGTGGCGGGACTGATGCGCGGCGTGCGGGCGTCCGAGTTGGACGAGGCGATCGTCGAGCTTAATCGCCGCTACGATTCGGAAGGGCGACCGTATCGCATCGTGAGCGAGGGGGACGGCTACCGCCTCACGCTGCGCGACGAGTTCGCTCCGCTTCGCGAGCAGTTCTATGGCAAGGTGCGCGAGAGCCGCCTCTCGACCGCGGCGGTCGAGGTCCTGTCGCTCGTCGCCTACAACGAGTCACTCACGCTCGAAGAGGTGAACAAGCTGCGCGGCACACCGAGCGGCCCGTTGCTCAATCAGATGGTGCGACGCCAGTTGTTAAGTGTCGAGCCGGTCGAGGGTCATGCTCGCCAAGTGCGTTACAAGACCACGCAGCGATTTCTCGATCTGTTCGGCCTGCAAAGCCTCGACGATCTTCCCCGCTCGCAGGATTTGGAGAAACGGTAGTGTTCCGTTCCACTCCCATAGCCGGTCCGTCTCGGACTGGTCATGTCAGGCTCGATGCAAGCTGACGCTATCCATCCGCACACATCCGGTCCGAGACGGACCGGCTCTAGGGCAGATCAAACCACACCGGCCAAGCGGCGGCGTGACGCAACTGCATGACCAGCGCGGCGAACAGGGGCAACGGCAGCCAGCGCAACGCCCGCAGGGCTTCCAGCCGCAGGCAATGCACGTCGAGATCGATCCGCTCGGGAGACTTGAACAGCCGCACATTGGGCAGCAGCATCGGCACACGCTCACAGTAACGATCGTACGCTGCGCCATGATGCGATCGCAGGCGGTTGCGCTCGCTGCGAAGCGTGAAGAACAGATAGCTGCTCGATGCAACGACGAGCGCCGCGAGCAGCGAGATGCTTTGCAAAAAGACGACCGTCGACGCGCCGATGAGCAACGTGCCGAAATAAAGCGGGTTGCGGGTGATCGAGTAAGGGCCGTCGGTGATGAGCGTTTTCCCCTTGTTGCCGCCGACGTAGAGTGTGGCCCAAAAACGAAACGCGCCGCCGAAGAGAAACAACGCCCAGGCGAGCGAGTTCAAGGCCAGATCGAGTGTCGAGCCCCACTCGACGCGCGGCGGAGACAGAGCCACGAGCGAGCCGACGGGCAGGAGCATGGCGAGCGAGATCGTCGCGCGGCGGCGCTCGGCCCAATGCTTACGTGGGGTTTTTGGCGCAGCGCAGCTTAGGGCCAGAGCCAACCCTGCGGCCACCAACTCGCGATGCGCAGCTGGTTCAACACCTGGACCACGATCGGCAGCCAGATCCACCGCAGCGCTCGGTGCAACTCCAGTTTCAGGCCGCGCGTCGTCACTTCGATCGACGCGGGGGTCCGGAACTGGTTCCATCGCGGCACAAAGCGGGGTACCTGCTGGCAGTACTGTCGATACGGTTCGCCCAGGGTCGCTTCGAGTTGTTTCTCTTCGGCCGGAATGGTGAACAGCGCGTACCATAGAACCCCCAGCAAAACACCTACGCCTAGAGTAACGCTCTGCAGCCAGATGGCTGACGAAGCCCAGATTAAAAACGTGCCGAGATACAGTGGGTTACGGGTGATCGAGTAGGGGCCCTCGTTGGCGAGCGTGTGCAGTTTGCGTCCGCCGATGTAGAGCGTGGGCCAGAAGCGAAACGCGACACCGCAGCAGAACACAACCCAGGCAGCGGCATTGCAGGCGAGCGCGTTCCACGAGCCGCTCTGGAAATGAGGCGGCGACACGATCGCGAGCGCGCCGCAGACGGTCACGCACAGGCCTCCCATCAAGCCGCGAGCACGAAATGCCCAGCGTTTGGGGGCAGCGGCAACGATGGGCGCGTCCGACACACGTTGAGTCGGCGACGACCGTGACAGGGAGCTAGCCATAATCGAGAGATCCTCACTGACGACACGTGCTGCCATAGCGGCCCGAGATCCTTCGACCGCCGAGGCTTGCAGACACTACGGCAACCGCCCCTCGGCCGTCAAGGTCACGTTTTCTGTGCTAGCACGGCTACGGCGCTGAACAGTTTAAATGAGCGACGTTGTGCCGAGCGAGGGTGTGCCGTAAGATCGTCGAGTACAAACCGCGAGAGGATCAGGCCGCGCTCCAGCGGCCGCCGTTCGCGTTGCCCACACCCCTCTTCGATAGGGCTTCGTTTGAGTTCACCGATCATCACCACCGATGCGGAGCTGGTCGACGCCTGTCGCCGGCTCGCCCGCGCGCCGGAAATTGCCTTCGATACGGAATTCGTTTCCGAAGATACGTACCTGCCCGAGCTGTGCTTGGTACAGGTTGCGGCGGGGGACGAGTTGTTCGCGATCGACTCGTTGAGCGTGCAGGACATGACGCCGTTTTGGGAGTTGCTCGCCGCGCCCGGTCACGAGACGATCGTGCATGCGGGTCGGCAAGAGTTGATGTTCTCGCTCGAGGCGATCGGTCGCGCGCCGCAATCGTTGTTCGACGTGCAACTCGCGGCGGGAATGATTGGCATGGAGTACCCTGCCGGTTACGGCACGCTCGTCGGCCGGCTGCTGAACGTCAAGGCGTCGAAGGGTGAGACCCGGACCGATTGGCGCCGACGCCCGCTCTCGACCCAGCAGATCGACTACGCGCTCGACGACGTGCGGCACTTGGCACGGTTGCGCAAGCTGCTCGGCGAGCGGCTCGCGGAACTCGAACATCAGGTGTGGTTCGATCATGAAATGGAAGCGTGGCAGACCGACGTCATTGCCGCGCGCGACGGCGAACGATGGCGGCGCGTGTCGGGCTCATCGGGTCTGAGCAGCCGCAGCCTGTCGATCGTCCGCGAGTTGTGGCTCTGGCGCGAAGAAGAATCACGCCGCCGCAATCGGCCCACACGGCTCGTGCTACGCGACGATCTGATCGTCGAGTTGGCCAAGCGACGCTCGTCCGATCCGAAACAGGTCGGCGCGATTCGCGGCATGGAACGAGGCGACCTGAAACGGCTCATTCCCGACATCTCGAAAGCCATTGCTCACGCGCTGGCCTTGAGTGACGACCAATGTCCGCAACCGATGCGGAGCGAGACCAACTCACACCTGACCATGTTGGGACAGTTCCTCTCGTCGGCGTTGGGGAGCATTTGCCGCCGGGCTCAAGTGGCCGCGAGCCTCGTCGGCACCCCGAGCGACGTGCGCGATCTGATCGCTTGGCGGCTTGGCGAAACCACCAACGGCGAACCGGTGCTGGCCCAGGGCTGGCGCGCCGAGGTCGTGGGGCAACTGCTCGACGACCTGCTCGCGGGCAAGGTGGCCATTCGGATCGAAGACCCGCACAGCGACCAGCCCTTCTCGTTCGAGAGCGTCCCCGGCGAGTGACCGCTATTTTCGATTGCGCAGCCCTTTCGATTGGGCAGCCCGCTCGCTTATTTGCCCAGCAGGTGCTCGACAATGTACAGCTCGAGCGCTTCGTAGTCGCGCTGCTGCCGCAGAGCCTCGATCTTCGCTTGATCGAGTGACCGGCACAAGGCGAGCAAGTCCTTGAAGATCGACATGCTGTTAGCCAGATGAGCCGTGTCGTGCTGCTGCTTGGTCGTGCGCATGGCTTTGATGTCGAGCCCGACGACGCCGATGTCGTAGTATTTGTGCCGATCGAGGACCCAGACCTGATTGAACGCGCGGCGCAGGTCGACCGAGCCGAAGGTTTTGTCCTGGTCGTACTTGAGGCCGTTCTGGTCGTTCAGATGCACGCCCCAGAGCTTCTGATGCCAGAGCGCGTAGGCCATGTCGTCGGCGGGGTCGAGGCCAGCGAGGATACTGTGCGCGCTCTCGATCAGCACGCCGACGCGGCTGGGGTCTTGCGTGCGATAGGCGAGCCCCATGAAGTGGCCCACCGATGGGCAGTAGGCCTGATCCATCGGCTCGTTCGGCTTCATCTCGCCGACGATGCGGATTTTAGGATCGTAGGCGAGCATGTCGTCGATCGCCTCGACCAGCCGGCCGATGCTCGCGGCAGGATCCTTGGCCTCGCGGATGTACGTTCCTTCGCGCGCTGGCCAGAGCACGATCAGGTCAACGCCCAGCATGTTGGCAATGTCGATCGAGCGGCGTGATCGCTCCAGGGCGTACTTGCGATCCTTGGCGCTATTGCTCGTGTAGCCGCCGTCGATCGTGCGCGGGTCTTCCCACAACCGAGGAGCGATGAACTCGGGCTTGAGCCCTTCGCTGTCGAAAAGCTTTTTCACCTTGGCCACGCCGCGCGCCGTGGTCGCCGCGTCCCAGTCGGCCGGCACCACGTCATCGTCGTGGAGCTGAATGTACTCGAAGCCCAGCTTGCGATACTGGCTCACCTTCTTGGCGAAGGGGACCTCTTTGCGCACGACCGGCCCGAACGGGTCAGCCCCTTGCGAGATGTTCCACGGACCGAAACTGAACCGATATTCGCCCGACGATTTAGCCATGATGCGCTACCAGAAGATGAATTCAAATGACAATCGACACCGAAACCGGTGCGATGGTAGCAGATGGCAGAAGCGATTTCCATGACCCGAGGGCTTAGCCCTGTGGGGTGGCGTAGATTTCGCGCTCGAGGCCTTCGAGGAGATTCTTGCCGTTGATCCAGTCGAGCGGGGCGAGGCTGTCGAACTGCGCGTCGAGCAAGCGGCGCATGCCGTGCGTCTCGGTTTGCACTTCGGTGAGCGTCAGCGGTCGACCGGTCGTGGCATGTTCGCTAAACAGGGCGTCGAGCTTGTCACGATAGGTGCGCATCTCCGGAGTCATGAGCACCGGCGGCCAGTGGATCTTGCCCGTGACGGGGTCGAGCTGATAGGCCGAGAGCCGCTTGACCGAGACCTGGGCGACACCGGACGGGTTGTTTTGCTTGCGGAGTTCGGCTTTGCGAGCCGCCTCGGCCGCGCGATACTCGTCGTTCATGCGGCGCAATTCGAAGTACGTCTCGGTCGACTTCTTCTGAGTTTCGAGGGCCGCCTGCTTGGCTTGCTCGCCGACAACCGCCGCTTCGGCGTTCATCTGATTAGCGGCGGCTTGCGAGCGCATCATGGCGCTCATGCCGTAGGCGTAACTCTGATACGGGGTCGACGCGTAACCGGCACCAACGCCGTAACCGTAACCGGCATACGCCGCGCCATAAGGACGGACAGCGCGATAACCGGCACCGGGGACGAAGACCTGCGCCAGAAGCAACGACGCGCCGGAGAGCGTCACCAGAAATGCCATTCCGCCACGAAGATTCATGATGCCAACTCCCACGATCCGCTCTGGTATTGACCAAAATAGACGAACAAATTTCCGCTCCGACACTGGAGTGATTCTCGCAAACGTCTATATTCAAAGCAAGCACTTAGACTGCGTATTGCTTGCTTCTTTTTCTAACTCGTATCGAGATGTGCCATGTTGTCGCGCTGTGGTCTGTTTCTACTGGTTAACCTGTGCATTAGCGCGACCCTATTCGGCGCGGTCGACGTCGCGGCTCTGAACGAGCGACTTGCAAAGAGCGATGCCACCGAACTACTCAAGACGCTGGGTGAAGTGACCGAACTCGGCTCGGTTGCGAAAGCGACCGTCCCGGCGCTGGGCAAACTGCTCAGCCATGCCGACAAAGCGGTGCGAGGTCACGCGGCCAAGGCGCTTGGCGCGATCGGGCCGGCCAGCGCACCGGCACTCGCGGCGCTCACCAAGGGCTTGAGTGACCCGGACGCGACGGTGCGCGCGTATGCGGCGTTTGCCATCGGACAATTGGGTGAAGAGGCCAAGTCGGCCGCTCCGGCATTGGCTCGCGCGCTGGTCGATGCCGATCAACTCGTGCGTCGTCAGGCCTTGAAGGCGGTGCGAGCCATTCGACCCGATCCCGGGGTGATGACCCCGGCACTCACGGCGATGCTGAAAGACGCACCGCCTCAAGAAACCGCGCGGGTGCTCGACTGCTTGGCCGAGTACGGTGTCGATGCGGTGCCGGCGATGATCCGCTGGCTGAAGTCGCCGGAGACGACGTACTGGGCGTGTCTGGTGTTGTCGGAGATTGGCCCCGAGGCGAAGGATGCGGTGCCCGCGTTGGTCGATGTGCTCAAGCAAAGCGATGTGAACGTGCGTCGCGAGGCGATGATGACCTTGGGATCGATTCGCGTCGCCACGCCGCAGGTGATTAACGCCTTGACACAACAACTCACGGACCGCGACTCGCTGATTCGTGGCCCGGCCGCGTACTCGCTCGGAATTTTAGGACCGGACGCGAATGCGGCGATCCCCGCGCTACACAAGGTTCTCGAAGATAAAGACAACGTCGTTCGTACCGCCGCGATCTGGTCGCTTGCTCATATCGAGCCGAAGAACGAGCCCGTTCAAAAGCAGGCTCGGACGGCCCTGTTGGCGCTCGTGGGACACGAGCGTCCGCTGGTGCGCAAGACCGTCGCGCATGTCTTGGCGGCCGACTACGCCAACGACCCGCAAGTGGCTGCCGCGCTCGTGAATATGCTGCTCGACAGCGACGAGGCGGTACGGATCGAGGCGGAGCAGGGGGTGTTGCGTAGCGGGGCCGCGGCCTTGCCGGCGCTCGATGCCGCACTGAAGAACGACCAACTCCGACCGATCGTCGTGCGGCTGCTCGCGCCGCTCGGTCCGCAGTTGCAGAATTTGCTGCCAAAATTTGTCGCGTCCTTGCAGGACACCTCGCCAGAGACGCGCACCAGCGCGTTGGTGGGCATTGCAGCGATTGGCCCCGCGGCCAAGACCAGCGTTGCCGATGTCATGCGACTGCTCGAGAGCGACAAAGTGGCCGAGGTTCGCCGCCACGCGGCATTTTGCCTGGGGCGCATCGGCCCGGGCGCGACGAGCGCTCTGCCGGCTCTCAAGGCACAACTGAGCAGCACGGACCCGATCCTCTCGGCAGCCAGCGCCTGGGCGATCGTACACATGGATGACCCGGCCAAGGTCGATGTCGCGCCGCTGATCGCGGCCGTCACGCCGGCCTTGAAACAGCCAGACGCTTTCTTGAATGGCGTCGCCTTGCGAACACTCGAGTTGCTCGGGCCACGCGCTGCGGCGGCGGCTCCCCTGCTCAAGACCCTTCGCGAGCGGCTCGATGGCGACCATCGCGCCGCAGTCGAGGCGGTGCTCGCCAAGTTAGGCCAGCCGTAATACTGCTGCGCACAAAGAAAAACGCATGCTAAGAGAACCGGTCTCAGAGGGACCGGCTACGGAAGTTGAATCAGAGCCGGTCCGTCTCGGACCGGTCGTGGACGCGCAATGTCTTCGTCGATCATGTTGTTACTAGACGCGCGCTAGGCGTCGTCGTCGTGCGAGTCGACGAAAAATTCCTCGGCCTGCTTTAAGAGGCCGAGCGCTTCGTCATCGGCCAGCTCAGGACTATGAGCAAGCAAGCCGCTTCCGCGCTCGGACCCGTCAGCCGTATAAGACACAAAGACAAATCGGACCGGACGCCGCGCAAGTTCTTGCAGAATTTGTTCGGTCGTCGCGAGTTCGAGCTCGAGCATGCTCGTGGCTCCCATCAAGGCTGGGATGAAGAAGCTTTTTTATCGCCCACGTGCAATTCTAGGAATGTCGCCTCGGCAGGCAATGGCAGCGGAGGTGGGAGTGCGGCAGGCCATCCCCCCACCTCATCGCGATCCGCTTTCGGCTCGTACTCCGCCGGCGGGCGACGCGGAGCCCGCTAGCATCGTGTGACATAAGCCATGTCCTATGTTTGAGTTGCGTTTTGCGCGATAATCCCACTGCCGCACCAGGTCCCTTTCTTGGTACAATACACACCGTAGGACCTACCTTCCCAGGGCCACGTGAGCGTTTACTCGCCGTTTGTGCTGGCGGGATAAGTGCCAACGATTGGGCCGTCGCGCGCATGCTCGGTTGGGGCAAACTCCCGACGACGGTCGATAAGGTCTTTCGTCGACTGCGTTAAGTGCCCCGGTCGACTTACTGTTACTGCCTCCACGGCAGCCGCCACGAATTGCCAGACTGTCCGTATTTCTGCCCCCGGCAGAAGAACTGAGATCCATGATGTCGAGTGCTGAAATGACCCAATTGACCGATCTGAACGACCCGCTGACTCGCCGCGCGGATATCCGCAACTTGGCGATCATCGCGCACGTCGACCACGGCAAGACCACACTGGTCGACGCTTTGCTACGACAGAGCGGCGAGTTCCGCGCGAGCCAACTGGCCGGCGACTGCATCCTCGACAGCAACGATCTCGAGCGCGAGCGCGGTATCACGATTCTGGCCAAGAACTGCGCGATCCATTATCAGGGAATCAAAATCAACTTGATCGACACGCCAGGGCACGCCGACTTTGGCGGCGAGGTCGAGCGCGTCCTGCGCATGGCTGACGGCGCGCTGGTGCTCGTCGACGCGGCCGAAGGCCCCATGCCGCAAACGCGATTCGTGCTGTCAAAGGCTATCGAGTTCGGGCTCCAACCGATCGTGGTCATCAACAAGATCGATCGCAGCGACGCGCGGCCTCAAGAGGTGCTGACCGAAGTGTTCGAGTTGTTCATCGAACTGGGCGCTGACGACGCGCTGGCCGACTTCCCCTACATCTTTGCCGTCGGGCGCGACGGCTACGCCACGCACGATCCGCAGGTGCGTGAAGGCACGATTCAACCGTTGCTCGACATGGTGCTCGAAGCCATCCCGGGCCCCGAGATCAACGCCACCGCCCCGCTGCAAATGTTGGTCACGACGCTCGACTGGAGCGAGTATGTTGGCCGCATTGCCATTGGCCGTATTCAGTCGGGTAGCGTTCGCAAGGGACAGCGCGTCGCGGTCATGCAGGCCAACGACAAAGTTTCGCCCGGCCGACTTGTCAGCGTTCAGGTGTTCGACAAGCTGGGGCGCGAAGAAGTCGAAGAGGCCACGGCCGGCGACATCGTCGCCCTAGTCGGGCTCGAATCGGTTGAGATCGGCGACACGATCAGCGACATCGAGCAGCAACGAGCGCTGCCCCGCCTGGAAGTCGATCTGCCGACGCTCGAAATGGTGTTCACGATCAACAGCTCGCCGCTGGCGGGCCGCAGCGGAAAATATGTTACCACGCGCCATGTTCGCGATCGGCTCACCAAGGAACTCGAACGAAACGTCGCCTTGCGCGTACGCCCCATCCCCGGTACCGAGCAGTTTGCGGTCTCTGGCCGCGGCCTGCTGCACCTCTCGGTGCTCATCGAGACGATGCGCCGCGAAGGCTACGAGTTGAGCATCGGCAAGCCCAAGGTCATCACGCGCGAGCACAACGGCAAGACCGAAGAGCCGTTCGAGTCGCTGGTGGTCGAGGTGCCGCAGGAGAAGATGGGCCCGGTCATGGAACTCGTCGGCCAACGCCGCGGAAAACTGATCGAGGTTCATAACCGCGGCGAGTATGCGAATCTACTCTTCTCGATTCCGGCCCGCGGCCTGATCGGACTGCGCACTCGGCTCTTGAATATGACCCAAGGGACGGCCGTCATGCATCACCGCTTCGAGGCCTATCGGCTGCTCGAAGGTGAGATCGCAGGGCGACCCAACGGCGTGCTGGTCTCGATGGTGCCCGGCAAGGCGGTCGCCTTTGGACTCGACAGCCTCCAAGAACGGGCCGACTTGTTTGTCGCTCCCGGCGACGAAGTCTACGAAGGGATGATCGTCGGCGAGAATAGCCGCTCGGACGACATGACGGTCAACCCAACGAAAGAAAAGAAACTCACCAACATGCGCGCGACGGGCAGCGATCGCAACATCCTGCTCAAGCCGCCGCGCGTCATGTCGCTCGAGATGGCGCTCGAGTACATCGAGGAAGACGAGTACGTCGAGGTGACACCCGACTGCATTCGTTTGCGAAAAATTCGTCTCACCGAGAACGAGCGGAAACGCGCCTCACGCAGCGGCAAATAACGACCGCTTGGTGAATCGTATCTGCCGTAGGGTACAATCTGCGATCCTCACTCCTGCCGCGCTACTTGAGCGGCACGGCGTGTTGCTTGATGTACTCCTCGACGGCACTCGGCTTGGCGGGTCCGCCGACGTAGTGAAACGCCTCGGCGTAAGCGACTCCGTACTTCTTACCTAGCTCCCGGCTCCGCGCGAGCATGAAGTGCTCGATGAACTTGCGATCGGCCGTCTCGTCGTCGCTACCCAGTAAAGGCAACCGCAGGCCGCGATTGGCGAGCGAGGCGCGGAGCTGCGAGCCGTGCGTGCCAGCCGGGCCTTTGGCCCTGTTGGCGCGATTGCAATCGATCATCTGGTCGACATACCCACTCACGTCAACGACCCGCGTCACCTCGGGTCGCCGCGCATAATAGTATTTCTCTTTCACGTCGTGGACTTGCAAACCGGCTTCTAACTGCTCGGGGTAATCGTGCTTGCGGCCAGCCATCCAACACGCGGCCTCAACGCCCCGCGCCGTCTGATGATGATCGGGGTTCTCTTCGTCATGCGCCCACGGGTCCCAGCAGACTACGGTGTCGACCTTGAGCAAGCGAATGATGAAGATCAGTCGGCAGATCAGCTCGTTCAGTGGGACGTCTCCCATACGATGGTTCGGATAGTTGAGGTCGAACACCTTTTTGAGCCCGAGCACGCGGGCCACCTCGGCATTGTCACGTTCGTTGCCGAGCACGTGGTCGCCAACCGAGCCTGGTGTGCCGAGGCCCGGTGCGTCTCCCATGTCGTCGTTCGTGGCGCGGAGCAGGTAGCCGGTGTGCCCTTCCTTGACGAGCTTGGCGACGATGCCCGGGCACATGAGCGGAATATCGTCGCTATGGGCCTGAACGGCGAGCAGCACCTTGCCTTTGTGCGGGCCCCCCTCGGCGGCCCGCTCGAAGTACGGTTCGTTCGCCGGCTCGGCGGCCCGGACGAGCGAGTGGAGCAGCGGCGTGGACGCCAGGGCCGTGCAAGCGAGGGCCTGTTTGAGAAGCAAACGGCGGCGGAGCACAGTGGTGCGATCGAGCATGGCAGGGTCCCCGAGAAACGGCTGTCGTTAGAGATTAAATCACGGCCGGATTTTAAGGGGGTTCAATCGTCGAGGCAAAAACATTCGGTGATCTGAGCCACGACGACGCTCCACGCTCCCTCTCTGCTTACGAGAGCGGTGTGGGAGGCAGAGCACCATCTCGACACCTCGCATTTCATCCCAGAGCGATCAACGATAAAATGGCTGTAAAGTTCCCTCGGCCATTGCGGCCGGCTCGGTGAGGTGATCGTGCGTTGAACAAATTACTCGGCTCCCTTTGTTGCTTATTCGTGCCTCTGGCCCTGACCGGGTCACTGTGGGGGGCTGAGAGCGACCCGGCCGCGCTATTGCGCGAACGACTCGCGGCGGGGGTGCTCACGTTCGGCGGCGACGAAGAGGGGGGCGCACCCTTTGTGCTGATCGACCCCACCGATCCATCGCAGCGCATCGGCTTCGAGGTCGAGTTGGCCGACGCGCTTGTCGAGGAACTCTCGAAACCGTGTGGCCAGACGATCCGCGCCCAGTTCGTGCAATACGATTGGGGTTCGCTCGTGCCGGGCTTGGACAAGCACGATTTCGATGTCATTCTGAACGGCTTCGAGGTGAACGCCCATGACCAGGGGCACGTACTCCTCTCGCGGCCGTATTATCGGTTCGCCCAGCAATTGGTCGTCCGAGCCGACGAGACCCACATCGACACAATCGCCGATTGCGTGCAGCGGCCCGTGGCGACATTGGCGGGCTCGGCGAGCGAACGTCTGCTGCAACGCGCGGGCATTCGCACGATCGTGGGCTTCGAAGGACAAGTCGAGCCGTATCTCGATCTGGAGATCGGCCGGGTCGACGCCGTGGTGCTCGACGAGCCGATCTTTCTGTACTACGCCGCGTCTAACCCCAAGCTGCGTGCCCAAGGCGCGCCACTCGACCCCAGTGCCTATGCGATCGGCCTGCGGCTCAGCGACACGGTGCTGGCCAGCGCGTTGAACGAGGCGCTGTCGCAGCTGATGCGTAACGGTCGGCTGCGCGATATCTATCGCAAGTGGCATTTGTGGAACGGGGCCCAATCGCAACTCGCACAAGGTGAGCAGCGGATCGCTGAACTCCGCGGACTGGGGTTCGACGATCAAGGTAAGCTGGTCGACGAACAGACGCTGCCACCGGTCGAGGCGGTCGATCGAGCGTTCATCGCCGCGTCGGCCGAACAATGGACGTTCGACCGCTATGCTCCCGAGTTGCTTCGCGCCTCGCTCATGACCGTTGTGCTAACGCTGTGCAGCATGGCGCTGGCTGTTAGCTGGGGGTTGCTCGTCGCCATCTGCCGGCTCTATGCTCCGCTGCCGCTACGGTACGTCGCGCTGGGGTATGTCGAGTTTTTCCGCGGTGTGCCGCTGCTACTCGTGCTGTCGTTCATCTACTTTGGTGTCGCGCCGCGAATCGATGACTGGCTCGCAGCCAGTGGCATCCACTGGCACATGAGTGCCGTGTGGTGTGCGATCGTCGGCTTCGGTCTCACCTACGCGGCGTATGAGTCGGAAATTTACCGCAGCGCGATCGAGAGCGTGCCCCGCGGGCAATGGGAGGCGGGCCGGGCACTGGGCATGCCCGAGCCACTCGTGTTCCGCCGCATCGTGTTGCCACAGGCCATGCGCACCGCGCTCGGACCCATGACCAACGACTTCGTGGCCTTGTTCAAAGACACGAGTCTCGTGAGCGTGATTGCCGTGCGCGAGTTGACCAAAGAGTACCTGGTGCTCGCGCGGTCGAGTTACAAGTTCGTCGAGCTCGGCCTGCTCACGGCCGCGTTGTATCTGATCATGTCGGTACCGCTAGGTTATTTATCGCGCGCGCTCGAACGACGTTGGGGGCCCAAACGATGACCACTCCCGTACACAAGGCCGAGCCGCTGATTGCCATCGATCGAGTGCATAAACGCTTTGGGTCGCGTGTCGTGCTCGACGGCGTGTCGCTGGGCATCGAGGCCGGGCAGACGATTGCCCTGCTAGGTCCCAGCGGCGGCGGCAAGTCGACGTTGCTCCGCTCGATCAACGGCCTGAGCCCGCTCGATGCCGGCCAGATTCGTGTCGACTCGCATGTATTGACCTCCGGACGAAACGGTGCCCAGGTGCGTGCCGTGCGTCGACTCGTGGGCATGATCTTTCAGGACTTTCAACTCTTCCCGCATCTGACCGCCTTGCAGAACATTGCCGAAGCGCCGATCCACGTGCTCGGTCAGTCGGTCTCACAGGCCCAGGCCCGCGCTCAGCAGTTGCTCGATCGTGTCGGACTCGGCGACCGTGGGGGCGCGTATCCCGATCAGCTCAGCGGCGGGCAGAAACAGCGCGTCGCGATCGCCCGCTCGCTGGCGATGGAGCCGCGCGTGCTGTTGTGCGACGAGATCACCTCGGCACTCGATCCCGAGTTGAAGCATGAAGTACTCGCGGTGCTCGACGATCTGAAGCGCGAGGGGATGACGCTGATCGTCGTGACGCACGAGATCGGTTTCGCGCGTCGGGCCGCCGATCGCGTGATCGTCTTGTGTGACGGTCGGATCATTGAAGACGGTCCTCCGCAGCAAGTCCTCGACGCTCCCCAAAGCGAGCGGACGCAGCAATTCTTACGCAACGTACTGGCGTAGGGGCCCTCGATTACGCTAGCGATATATACGCGCAATGTATTTCATGATAGTGGCTTATGTCATTATCACGACTTGAGATTCCGTTGTGAGCTAGAGTTACTTTGGCACACATTCTGGCGAGGTCGCGGGCGATTGAGTCGTCAGCGGCTGGACCTTCTACTTTGAGCGGAGCATCCGATGAGTCGACTCAACACGGTCATGAACGTTTTGGTGCTGGCTGTCATCATGGTCAGCGGCGGCGTGTTTGTGTCGTCGCGGACTTCGCTGTCGAGTCTGACTCCGCCGGACGATACCTGGTTTCAAGCGGCGGTCATCGAGAGTCCCTCACCGGTGCTCGTGAAGTTCGGCGCCGATTGGTGCGGACCGTGCCGCCGGCTCGATCCGGAACTCGACGAATTAGGTCATCACGGCAAGGTGGCGATCGTGCGCGTCGACGTCACCAAACATCAGCAACTCGCCCAGCACTATCGGGTCTCGGGCATTCCACACCTCTTTTTGTTTCAGCATGGCGCGGTCGTCGCCCAGCGTGTCGGCTATGCCGATCATGAGCAACTTCGACAATGGGTCAGCGCGCACTCGAAGTGATCTGGGTAACTAGCTCATCGAGCCTTACTTGGCTTCTAACAGGGCGTCGAGACCGTCGCTCACCTCGAAGCGGAACTCGCCCCAGAGCGCGGGTTGCACGCGAGCCTCGCCCGGCAAATCGCTGAGGATGACCTGCGACTGATTGGACCAGTAATAGCGGGCGATGGTCGATACTCCTTGCGGATCACTCTCGATGGCGCCCACGTCGCCGCGCAAGCTCAACGACTTGGTGGGGGCTTTGGTGCCCAACGCACGCCAGGGGATGGCGGCCTCGATCGTCCAATATTGCTGCAATCGTTTGAACGCGATCTTGGCCTCGCCGAGCGAACGCACCTCGTCGATCGTAATTTCTCCGACCGGGGATCGAAACACGGTGGGCTCGACCGTCGACGGTCCTTGACTCTTGTAGCGGTACAACATGCATATAGGCTCGTCGTTGACCACCGAAAAGACCAGGCGGACATCGCCGATCGCAGCTTCGCCCCGGGCCGGATCGGCTTGTGGGTCGAGCCCTAGGTGTAGATCAAACGCATCCCCTTTTTGAAACAACGTCTTCAGATCGTCCGCGCGATTGATGAGTGGACTATGATCCGATGACGAACCGGCGACATAGAGATACTCCGAGTCAAAAGCCAGTTGCGCTTTCCAGTGGGCGGTCTCTTTGCCATCGGGGCCATGCAATTCCTTGATCGTGACCGACTCGGCGTTGGGCCAGTCGGCAACGAGATCGCCATCGATCGCGGGGGGCTTGGCGAGCGCGACCACACTGAGCACTTTGGGTCCCGAGCGTGAGAGGAACTGCTCGACCCGCGCTTTCTCTTGTAGCCAGCGGCGAGTCCGTTCCAAATCGTCGGCTGTGACCGTGCAGCGGCCTTCGAAGCGTTGCAGCTTTTCGAGTCCATCGACGCGCATGACGGTCACGTGGTTTTTACCCGCGATGGCGTACACATGTCCATCCTCGGCGCGTGTGACGTGGCCATGAAAATCTTCGACCGTTTTGCGCAGGTCGCTGAGGTCGGTCTCGCCGGGGCGATATTCGGGGACGGAGAAGAAACGTCGCCCGTAGCCGCGTGGCCCGCCAACGATGGTTGCGGCCAGGAGACCGTCGCGCGTGAAGGCATAGTAGTCACCGTTGTTACCGCCGACGCAGAACAATGTTTCGCCGGCGATTTCAAAATGGCCGATCGTACCGAAGCCGCCGGTCAACACGCCCGGCGGACGATCGTAAAATCCCCACGGAGTTTGATACGAAGCCTGCACGCTCATGTAACGATCGGGATAGTTCCACAACTTTGTGCCATCGGCGGCGAACAAGGTGTGCCCCATCACGAGAGTTTCGCCGCGGCCTGTGATCATGGCGTCGCGCGTGAGGCCTGGAAAATCTTCCACCTTTACCAGATCGTAACGAGGCGTGCCGTCGCGATCGATCGACTGAGCGCGGAGTCGGAAGCTGACCCCTCGGGCAAGAAAATTCAACGACAGGTCGTCGCCGATGTATGGAGCGCGGGTCACTTCACGCTGGGCGATCAACTGCACCTCGTCGGCCTGAACGTGAGTGTCGCGATCGAGGTCGACCCACACGAAGCCGGTGGTGAGTGCGTTGAACTCACGTGACTTGTCGCGCAATGCCTTGTTGCGGGCGAGTTCTCGCCAGTCGCCGAGCACGCCGGCAGCGACAATCGGCACCGCCTCGCCGGCCACTTCGCGAGCAATGACGCTGGTCGGGCCCGCGTCGCCAAACGGGGTGACCACCGGCCGATCGCCGATCAAGTAGCGATGTTCTCCGACGTAAGCCACACGATCACACAGATAATAGCCGCCGCCATAGGGCGCGAGTCGGCTTTCGAGCATGCTTGTGCGGCTCTCGTAATCGAGGCGAAATTTCATGCCTAGGTGATTGACCACCGTGCGATCGCGTGGATCCATCATGCCACCGCCGCCGTAATGGGTTGGTCCCAGGATTTCCTTTTCGAACTGCCCCTGGGCCGACCAACGGCTGATGCGTTTGGGCTGGAAGTTCGTCTCGACGATCCAGAGTTTGCCGGCCGCGTCGAACGTCATCGCCGTGGGCTCGATAAGCTTCGTGGGGTCCCATTTGCCGAACGACTTGGGTGCCCCGCCGAACGACAGGACCTCCCGGCCCGTTTTGATGTCGAAGGCTTTGACAAGTTTCGTCAGGCCATCGAGTACAAACAAACGACCGTCGGGATGAAACGCGAGTGCGCGTGGTTTGCCGGCCGCGGCTGGGGCGATGACCACGTCGGTCACGCTTGGCGCCGGCGAGAATTGCGTGAGTTGGCGGATACGAACGATCCCCTGATCGCACGCGGCGAACAAATCTCCGGAGCGATCAAAAGCCAACGCCCCTGCGCCGCTCAGCGGTAGGTGCCCGAGCACGCGGGCTTCTTTCCCCTCGGCATCGGGCAAACCCAACACCGTCACGCGCTGCGCCAGGCTCATCGCGTGTGCCACGTCATTGCCGGCGGGTTCGAGTGCCACGAGTGCCTCGAAGCCCCCGTCGATGAATGCTTTTTGTTGCACACCGTTGCCTTGCGGTGGCTCGATGTACCGCAGGCGCAATGCTCGAGTCGAGACGACCTCGCCAAAGTCGACGGTCACGACGCGGTTGGTATGCCAACTAAACTTGATGTGGTTGCGAGTTTGACGATGCCGGTGGACCTCGCGCCATTGCGAGTCGTCGGCCAGCGCTTGCTCGGTCAGTAGCTGATCGATCGGGCCAGTCCAAACGTCAATCGCCAGGCCGCTCCACTCCAGAGGGCGCATGACCACGCAGCCTCGTAACGCGGTCGGCTGATCCCATAGGAACGTCGCGGTGACCGGGTCGGAGAATGAGATGGGCCGTGTCGCGGGACGCTGGAACCGCCAACTGCCGTTTTTAGAGACCGTCCCTTCGGCGGTTATCAACTTAGCCCGACTCACGGCGTCTCGATACCGACGATCGAGCAACAGGCCATAGTCCAGTCGGCGTAACGTGGGCCCCGTGAACACCACGGCCCGGGTCATTAAGCCTTCGGTACTCATGGCCAACTCGGGACGCTCCTGCCCGGTGGTCTTTAGCCGGACCCAAGTCTTTGCATCAAAGCGCGACTCGATGTCGCCAAGCAGATCGTCGACCAGGGCGTTCGACTTCTTCTTCGCGCTCGCTACGTTGCTGTCGAGCGTAGGGTCGGGGGGCTGAAACGCCTTGGGCAGAGTTTTGCCTGGACGCAAAGCCCAGACTTCGGTCGTCCCATTGGGCACGAGCACCGAGCCGAGCGGCACCTCTTTGTTGAATGGCAGCACGAGTGTGTTTGCCAGGGGACCTTTTGTGTCGGCGTCACCAAAATTGGCGTTCGTCGAGCTCGTCATGGCTTGAAAGGTCGAGAAGACTTCCTCGGCCGGGTTGAGCGCGGTCTCGTGGACCTTTTTGGGATAGATCGGCGGCGCGACCCATTTGAGTTCGACGTCGGCGGTGTTGAATGCCGAGCGGACCCACGCCCCGGGTGAGCTACGGTAGCTGACGCACAACATGCCCGGCTTAGCGGCAGCTCCGCTTCGATCACTGTGGATGTAACCGGTCGCGTGTCCTGGCAATTGCTCGTCGTATTTGAACTTGAAGAGTTGCTGATGAGCAAAATTTTGTTGTGGGTCGATTCGAGTAACGTGATCGTTGTTCACGATGTAGGCCGAGCGTCCATCGCTCACCAATCGCATCGCGCCCGGATGTTCGGACCAGATTTTGGTCCCCTGGAGATCGGTGGCGATGAGAGCATACCCAAACTCGGCTCCCGACGCGCTGAAGAACAGTTGATCGCCGACGGCACAACAGGCCACCGGGGGCGAGTGATCGGCCATCCAGCCTCCTCCGCCGCTCACCGGAGCGTTCCAGGCGGGTTGACCCGGGTTGTAGGCCGTAAGCTCGTAGGTCAATTTGAGCGGCGGTCGTACGATGCCGAACAACTTGTACTCGCCGGGGGTGACGGTCTGGCCCTGATCGTCGGTCAAATCCCAGGCTTCGCGAACGGCGCCTTGGTCACGCGGCGTCTCGGCGATCAAGCGTCGCACGTGCTTACCGCTCGCATCGCTAAGCCGCGTGGCAATAAAGCCGCTCTGCGGGAGTTGATATTCGACCGACACCGGAGCCGGAGGAATAAAGGACTGTGGCGGAGTTTCAGTGTCGGCCAAGGGCACCAGCGCGAGAAGACCCAGGCGGTTAGAGCCTGGGTTCGCCGCCGGGAGTTTGCCCACCACTCGAAACGCCTGAGCGAGAGCCGGTGTCTCGATCGGCAGGATCCCAAGTCCAGCGGGGTTCGTTGAGATCGCGAGCGGCTTCCAGAGTGATTCGTCAGCCAGCCGCGGATGGATCGTCACGTCCGGAGGCAGATACGAATAGGCCGAGCCTGCTGTCGACGGCTGTAACCAAGCCAAGGCAGCCACGGCACGCGCGTCGGGCCAATAACCCATCGCTTGTTCGAGGACCTCGGGCGGCTTCTTGTTCTTGCCGCTGGTCACGGGGGGTGGCTTGAGTTTGGATCGCCCCTGACCACCGATCATCTCCGGACTCCAATAGCGACCGCCGAGCAGCAACGCGGCATCGCACTTCGAGGCGTGAGCGGTCGTGTCCCACGGCAGATTGTTGACCTTGTAGGTGAACCGGACCGCGCGCACCGACGTGACCCGATCAAGCGGATGGACTGGGCCGTGCTCGACACTTTGCCACTGCATCTCATCGGTTACGTCGCCCGGGTAGTTGTCCGCGTCACGCAGGATACTCACGCTCGGCGCGAACGTGCAGATACTTCCTAGCGAGAGTGGTTTTTTGAACGCGAGGCGAAAGTGCCGCAACTCGGCGCTTTGAGGGCCAGTGGACCACTCGCGCCGTGTGTCGACCTTGGCCAGCCCAAGTAGCGCGGTCAGTGTCTCGATCGTCGTGGGACCCAAGTCGGTACGCCCCACGAATGCTCGGCATTGCTCGATGTCGAGATTGTCGACGGTCGCGGCGAGGGTGACCTTCGCGGGCTCGACCGCCTGAACGAGCGAGCAACCCCACATCGGCCAGGGGACCAAGACCAACAGCAGCGCGACCGATAAACGAACCATTCGCGGTTCTCCGTATCGAAAGGATCAATTGACTCGCGAGCCTATTTTGGTCGGTCAGGGAATCGTTCGCTAGTGGCTGCCGAGTTTGGCTCAGAAAGTTGAATTTGCGAGAACTCATTGAGCGTGCTCAGCGTAATATAAGTGGAGGGACCCAAAGGAGCAGAGGCCAGGAAGGCCAGACAGAAGTGGGTGGTCGGGGCAGACAAGGAACTGCGAAAGGAGGGTAGACGTGCCTAATGCTTCATTCATCGGCCAGCGGGCTTCGCGGCCGAGTTGTGAGCTTCGCAATCCGTAGCCGATTCGAGCGACCACCATGCTCGCGGCATCCTGCCAGTGGGGAAATACGACTCACACGCCCACGAAGCCCAGGGGTAAAAATGAGAGCCGCCCGAGAGGCGGTTTTTTTGTTGCCTTCTTCATGCGCACCACAGGGCTTGCTTAAATACTCCGATCTAGCCAGATTGCAAACGTCGAGCGCGATGAGCAGAATGGGGCGATTCCCCTTCGTCACGATCCCGAGTGCTGCGAGTCGTCTGCCGTGAAAATGTTGCTTTCGGTCGTCGCTTTGTTCGTCTCGGCACACATGGCTGAGGCCGCGATTACGCTCGTTGAGAATGGTCAACCGCGGGCGGAAATTGTCATTGCCGAACAACCTTCACGCACCGTTCGACTCGCTGCGCAGGAACTGCAAGACGACATCAAGACGATCACCGGCGCGCATCTGCCGATCGTGACCACGCCCAGTTCTTCGGCTGCGCATGTGTATGTCGGTCAGAGTTCATCCACCGATCGGCTAAATATCTCGGCCGCTGGACTTAAGGACGGCGCCTACCGGATCGCCGTCGGTGACAATTGGTTGGTGCTGATCGGCGACGATCGGGAGTTCACCCCCTACGAACCCTGGGCCAGAAACAACTCGGAGATCGTCAGTGGCGTGGCGCAAAAGAAATGGGAGCAGATCGCCGGCGCGCCTTGGGGAATCCCCAACGTCATTATCTACAAGAATCGCACAACGCTGCCAGGAGATGCAGGCCTGAGCGACAACCAACGTCAAACCGGAATAAAACTGCCGCGACTCGAAATCTGGGCCGAGGACGAACGCGGTTCGTTCAATGCCGTGTGTGGGCTGATGTATCAGCTGGGCATGCGCTGGTACGCGCCGGGACCACAAGGCGAAGTGGCTCCCAAGGTGAACACGATCGCGTTACCGACACAGGACAAGATCGTGCGCCCGGACTTTCCCATCCGACGATTCAACGTGCGATTCGCAACCCACGGCGAGCACGTGGTCCGCTGGGCAATGCGTCTGGGGTTGCGTGACCCTTACGGCATCGAGGCCGCGCACGGCATGTCAAATATGACCGATCGCAAAGAGATTTTGGACGCACATCCCGAGTGGTTCGCGCTCTACGGCGGTAAGCGTCACAATCAGCACGAGCAGGGAAACAATCAACTCTGCTACTCGAACGAGGAACTGTTTCAGCAAACCGTACGCTATGTGCGTGCGCAGTTTGATCAGTTCAACGTCGAGATGGCGTCGGTCATGCCTCCCGATGGATACACGGCTATTTGCCAGTGTCCGATGTGCGCGGGAAAAGACACGCCGCAGCGGGGGAGTCGTGGCTTGGCATCGGACTACGTCTGGGAATTTGTCAATAGCGTGGCCCGAGAGGTGCGCAAGACACATCCACAGAAAAAGATTATCAACTGTGCTTACGGTATCTACTCGTTGCCGCCGCAAAACATAGCTAAGCTCGAACCGAATGTCGTGGTGTCGATCGTGGGCGGTCGTCTACCGATGTTCAACAAACCCACCGATCAGGAAGAGGTTCGCCGCCTGCGGGAGAGTTGGCTACCGAAGACCGACAACCCGATCGTGATTTTTGAGAATTACCCTCTCGTTGATCGGGGCTGGTATTTGCCCGCCTTCACGGCCCACGCACTGGGATCAACCATCAATGCCACCAAAGGCTATTCGCAGGGCGAAGACATTTGGTTGAGCATGCCACCGGACTTCGAGAAGACCTACATCGGCTTCAATCATTTCCTGGTGTACTTCACACAACGCATGTATTGGGGAGGGCCTCAAGCCGACATCGATGCGTTGTTTCGCGAGTATGTGCGGTTGTACTACGGCCCTGCCGAGTCGGCGATGAATGCGTTTTTCGATTACTGCGAAGCCCACTGGCAGTCGATGGAAAAGGAAAAAGAGAAAGCCGATCACGCACTGACCTTGTTTGCCCAAGCCAAGTCGCGCGTCGAGCCAGCGAGCATTTACGGCGAACGTCTGGCCAAGATCGATGAGTACCTGAACGGTCTGCGCGACAAGAGCGCGCAGCTCGGGCGAATTCGTGGCCCGGTGCCGGTCTTACGATTGGTCGGCGATGCCCGTGAGCGCCCCGTCATTGACGGCAAGTTGGACGACGAAGCCTGGGCGAAAGCGTTCCCATCGGCCACATGCCGCCTGCGTGAATTGGAGACCGGCCGGCAACCCACCTTCGGCACGACAGTCAAATCGACTTGGTTTGCCAACGACCTGTATTTTGCCATCCGCTGCGAGGAACGCCCTGGCGAGTCGCCGCGCAATGTCGCGACGCGCAAGGACGATAGCGCCATTTGGTACGGTGACGTGGTCGAGGTATTGCTCGAAACCGAATCGCATTCGTACTATCAGATTGCCATCAGCCCGAGCGGCGTGGTGACGGATTTGGATCGTGGCGCCACGAAAGACAAATGGTTCGGCTGGGATTCGGTCGCCGAGGTCGCGACGCATGTAGCCGACGATCATTGGACGATCGAGATGCGTTTGCCCATCACGGCCGACCGCAACGATCCATTGAATCAAGTGGTCGGCCGACATCCGAATCGCAGCTTGCCTTGGCATATCAACATTTGCCGGCAGCGTGTGCGTGACGACGGCAGCGAATTGTCGGCGTTCTCTCCGACCGGAGCAGAGAACTTTCATAACGTCATGAAGTTTGCGACGTTTTACGACGGCAACAGTTTCCAGTTTGAGCATGGCCCGGCGGATGATGACTTCCTGGAAGCGATGCGTGTGGGAGGCGAATTGGCGCGCACCGGCAAGCGGGCCGAGGCATTGAAGACGTACCAAACCGCGGCCGAGGGCAAGGTTTCGTCACTGCAAAAGTCACACGCCCTCGAGCTGGCGGCGGGCTTGGCGCGACATCTGATGCTGAGCGCGTTGGCCGATCAGCTGGTGGCCAAGATTCCGCTCGAATCGGTTCGTAAATCGGCCCAAATGCAGGCGCTGCTCGACATGCAGAAAGCCCCCACGCTGATCGAGCAATTTGCCCAGGAGAAGATCGAGTCCTGGCCGTTCTGGAAACGGGGAGATGGTTTTTATCTCCGCGGACAAGCCTACGCCATCGCCAAGCAGGCCGCGAAAGCCGAAACCGATCTGGCTGAGTCGCTCACTTGGATCAGCGACTCGCGGCTCCGTGACGAAGCCCGCTTACACTTGGCCCACAACCGTCGATTGAATCTGGCGAACGACGATGGCGCGCTCGAACAATATCAGGCCATTATCGGTACGGAGAAACAGCTCGGTTCATCCACGCAATTCTACGCGGTCTACGGAGCGGCGAGTATTTTATCCAAGCGCGGCAAGCATGACGAAGCGCTCGCCACCTTGCGCCGAGTCGATTCGGCAAAGCTCAACGGCTTTTGGAATAGTCAGTTCCGTTATTGGCTTGCCGAGACACTCGCTTCGGCCGGCCGCAAGGCCGAAGCGCGAAGCGAGTACGAACGGCTCAGCCAGGACGAGCAGGCCGACACACGCTTGCGCAAAGCAGCCGCCGAGGCGCTCAACAAGCTCGGCAACTGAACGGCTAATCACGCCATTGTGATTGATGTCACGGCATGGTTCACCTACGGTGGTAGGCATCGACCGCGAATGCAAAGTCGAAACCCATTTTCTTGGGACCCAAGAAAATGGCTCGAACGGCAACTTGATCGATCTGAGTTCGATAACCGCTGAGTCTTATTTCTTCGCCTTGGCATCGGGCTTGGCGGGCTCATTGCCTTCGGGCAACACCTTGCCAAGCTTGTGGTCGTCCGGAGTCAGTCCCTTGCGATAGCTCCGGAAGCCGTACATCGTTGGTTTGTACGCGTCGACATAGTCGACATTGGCCTTGGCTGGCACATCAAGTCCCAAACCCCAATAAACTCCATTGACCACCAGACGGCGCAACCCTTCGCTTTGCAAATCGGTCGCAGCTCCCATCGTCGTGCAGAGTACGCGACTCGTTTTGTCCGTGGGATGTTTGAATTCACGGGTCCAGACGACGGGCATCATCGGGTCGTTGATCCCTTGATCCTCTTGGGCACCCGATCGTTTCTTGCGATAGTCGGCCGGCGGATCGTTGGGGGTCATCCCCTTGAGTACTTGGCCGCGCATGATGATCTTGGCGTCGGCTGGTGGCGCGGCCTCGTACACGTCGCTGTCGGCAAACACGCCGCTCACGCCCTGTAGCAACGGGTGATTTTCGGCCCCCGGTTCGACGATCCCCCGGCAGGCTTCTTTTTTATGAACACCCCAGTGACTGACCCAGCGCTCGCCGAGCACGTCTTTACCAAAATTGTTGTAACGAGCGTAATCCCCTTTGATGCCTGAGAAGGCGTGCGTGCTGGTCCGGAGTCCGATGATCGGAATGCCACGTTGCACGGCCGTCTCAAAACGCTTCATGATGTCGTCGCTCCAGCGGCGAAAACGGAGCAGCATGACGATCGCATCGGCCGAGTCGAGTGCTTCGCTATGTGAGAGACTGTCGCTCTTATCGGGATTGATCGTACCGTCAGGGTCGACCGAAAAGAGCACAGTGCAGCGAAAGCCATGTTTCTGGCTGAGGATTTTGGCCAGCATCGGCAAGCCTTCTTCGCTGCGATACTCTTCGTCGCCAGCGAGCAACACGACGTGCTTGTTGAGACCAGGGCCGCTCTGTGGCTCGTAAGAGATGTAGTCGACACCGAACGTTGAGCTCGACGCCACGACAAACCACAACAACACAATATACAGATTCAGTTTCATGAGTACGCGCCGCAAAAGGGAGGTGCGAAGGATGGTATGTGTGGCCAGCGACCGTTGTATCGTGCGGTCCGCTCGGTGGCCCGCGAACGGTACTAATTTATCCTCTGCTGCGACGCACTTCGAGAGGCGATGGGGGGGAATATCTCTCAGAAAACACCGTCTCCGATCGATCGCAACAGGTCGATGCAACGGCATTGTCTAGCCCCAGACGTCGAGGTTGACCCCCAATACCTGCCGTTGGTCGGCTTCGATGGCCTGAATGATGAGTGGTTTCGGGGCGAGGTCGCGGACGATCGTGATCGGCAGCTCCTCGCCGACAATGCCGCCGGCGATGAGTCGATCGACATACCAAGACGCGCCCAACGAGCGGGGACCAAGCTGCGCGTGCGACTTGTACAGCCAGCGTGGCACGATGCGATAACCCACCGCCAGACGCCCGAGCGGCGCATGGGCGATTCTGTATAGAGCAGCGCCTAGCAGAGGACTCGCGAGCAGCGGCGCGATGGGTTGAACCATGATCGAAACACGTGGACGACAAGCGTGGCCCCAACGGTTCGAGCTTATTCAATAACGCTGTCCGATGCCAGCAAAAAACGCTGGGCGAGAATTATTGACGACTGCGCGGTGAATGAACCAGGGCGACCATCGGAAGCCCGGTATTTTCCGGCTTCGCGTTGCTCGCCGAGGCCCATTAGCTGCGCATACTTCAAT
>CAYLYE010000073.1:0-25911 GCA_964387325.1 uncultured Planctomycetaceae bacterium | reverse complement strand
TCTTCACGATGGACGCGAGCATAGCGAATGCGAACGGGAAATCGATCGCGTTTCTCAACGGTATAAGTCACGGCCCGGCCAGCCAGTGCCACTTCGATCTCGTTCTGCACGTCTTCGACACTGATACCATAGCGGGCCGCCGCTAATCGATTCACGTCAATTTGCAGATAGCCCTTGCCCATGATGGGTGAGGCGATCGTGTCCCGAGCGCCATTGATTGGCTTCAAGACGACTTCGATTTCCTTGCAAACGCGGTCGATTGTATCAAGGTCAGGACCAAATACTTTAACACCGATATCGGTGCGTACGCCAGTCGACAGCATTTCAATGCGATTGATAATCGGCTGCGTGAAGATGTTGCTCCAGCCGGGCACTTGCAATACGCGGCCCATTTCATCGTCGACCAAATCGCCCTTGGGGCCAGTTTGCCGCGACCACAGAAATACTTGGTCGTGAAATTTCCGTGAAGCATTGGCGTTAAGTGGTAAGAACGATTGAGCGACCAGAGGATCGATCATTCGTCCCAACTGCCCCTGAATGGCCGCCTCGGCGAACGCTGAAGATTCCGCACTTCGTGTTGCTCCATCTAGTAATGCTGCTGATTGGGCACCTCTCAGCAATTCCTGAATGGCATACCAGCCGAACGCCTCAGCCGCTTGGTCGAATAGCTCCCAATTGATATGTCGAACTTGTTCTACCCATCGTTCGTGACGCCGTCGCTCGATGGCCGCCAACAACTCACCACCGAACGTCCGCGACTCCGCACCGAAGCTATCCCCGAAAGTACGCATCAGGCGACCAAGCGGGAGCAGCCTGCGCAATCCAGTTTCATGATCGTCAGTCACTTGCAGCGCGGCTGCGATGTCGGGTACAGCACCGAGACGAGCCCAATCGTCGGCGATTTCTTGGGAGAGTCGCGTAGTATCTTCTAAGGCTGGATGACGCGCCAGCCAAGGACCGTATTTGGGCATCAACTCAACGGTCAGTCGATCAATCTCCTGCTGTTTTTTCGAAGAGGCGGGCCATGTTAATCGATTGGCCGCTTCCATTCGACGAACCGTCTCAACTATGGCGAATCGTGTCAGTTCGGGGCCTAACCCCTCTTCGAGTTCGGTGAAACGCCGCAAGGCGAGTTCACGCAATGTTTCGTCGAAGCGTTCTAAAGCCTTCTGAGCAGCATCATTGACGTGTGACGCACGATCGTCGGGCTGTGGGGCACGGACGACGAATCCATCATCCTCTAATGCCGTTAAGATTTGTTCCGTCTGTCGTGCCGCATCAGGAAACTTGAGCACCCGCTTAGGCCAGAATTCTTTTGGGCGAAAATTGACGAATGTCTCGACCATATCCAAAGGAGCAGGATCGGTTGGCGTGTCGGCGCGGCCCGCTTTGCCGATGACCGATTCAACTTCGGGAAAGCCACGCAAAAGGGCATCGCGCGCTTTGAGATCATCGGCCGCTTGAGTGACGCTGGCTCGTGGGACCGTAACCGGCATGTCGAGCGTCGTCCCTTCATCGAGGGCAGGCATGAAAGCCACACCGATTTTGGTGAAGCCGAACGACCAGAGAGCGATGATCACGAGACTGGCGAACGACAGAATTTGCCATCGCAACCCTCGCGTCGAGACGACGGTCAGAAACGTCACAAGTCCGAAGACAATGAAAAACGTCGCGCGCCACGCATCTTCGCTGGCCCCCTGGCCGATGATCGCCTGCAAGGGGAACATGCCGGCCGCCATGATGAGCAAAACGGAAAAAGCCCACATGACAAGATTGCGGCGCGGCAATGCCCAAGTGAGCAGCGGTTTGTAGATATGGATAAAGCTGCGAACGATCGGATTCTCTTCTTCACTCCGCAAGCGTCCTTTGATGAACATAGGAATCAGCGCCGGCACCAACGTCACGGAGATTAAGGCAACGCCGATCAGGGCGAAGCTTTTCGTGAACGCGAGCGGGTGAAATAACTTCCCTTCCCGGCCCGAGAGCATGAATACGGGTATGAAGGAAATCAGCATGATCATTACGGAGAAAAAGATCGGTCGCCCGACTGTACGGCAGGCCGGGATGACTAATTCGCGGATGTCCCCGGTCACCTTCTGATCGCCGAAATGTTCTTTCAAATGGTGAGTGGCGTTTTCCGTCATTACGATTGCCTGATCGACAAGAATGCCGATCGAAATTGTAATTCCAGCCAACGACATGATATTGGCCTGAATGTCGATGATTCCCAACGTGCGCAGCAGCCACATCGAGAGAAACGAGAACAGCACTGCCAACGGCAGCGTAATGCAAATCACGAACACGCTACGGACGTGAACCAGAATTAGCAGGATCGCAATCGAAGCGATGGCCATTTCATGCCACATAACTTCGCCCAGCGTGCGAATCGCGCCAGTGATGAGGCGCGTGCGGTCATAGGCTGGTATGATGTGTACGCCTTCGGGGAGACCAGGTTGCAACTCTTGAATTTTGTCCTTGACCCGTTTGGTCACTTCCAGTGGGTTCTCGCCATGCCGCATAAGGACCGCACCACCGACGACTTCGCTGCCGTTTTTTTCATAAACGCTACGACGGAACTGAGTGCCAAGTTGAACCGAAGCGATGTTCTTGACGTAAATCGGTGTACCGGAGATTTCCTTGATGACTGTTTCTTCGATGTCTTGTTTGTTCTTGATCCAGCCGACGCCCCGGACGATGTATTCAGCGTTGTTTTTTTGGATAACACCGCCACCAGCGGGCATGTTGCTCTTGGCGACCGCTGCGTACAAGTCGCCCAAGGTTAGGCCATAGGCGCGGAGCGCCTCGGGACGAACGTCGACTTGGTATTCCATCGGCATTCCGCCCACCGTGGCCACGTCAGCCACTCCCGCAGCGGCATTCAACTGCGGGGCGATATAGAATTTGTTAAGCGCCCAGAGTCTGGGTGGATCGATCGGATTCGTGGCGTTAGGCTCGACGGTGTACCAAAAAATTTGTCCCAATGCTGTCGCATCGGGAGCCAGATACGGTACGACTCCATTAGGGAGAAATGTATTGGCTTGGCTCAGCTTTTCTGTGACGCGCTGCCGAGCAAAGTAAAAGTCGATGCCGTCCTCAAAGATGATCGTAATCATCGAGAAGTTAAACTCGCTCGATGAACGAACCGCCTTCACTCCCGCCAAGCCTTGGAGCTTGCGCGACAGCGGATAGGTGACTTGGTCTTCAATCTCACGCGGGCTGCGCCCCATCCAATCCGTGAAGACAATAACCTGGTTCTCGCTCAGATCGGGAATCGCATCGACCGGCGTGTTCAGCATCGCGTAGACACCCGTGACGGTTAGGGCCGCCGCGAGAATCAGCACAAGAAATCGATTGCGGATGGAACTTTCAATGAGCCATTCGATCATGTCGATGCGTGTCTTTTCATAGTACGTGAGTTGGCAATTACTTTACCGTATCCGTCTTTTTCAATCGCTTGAGTTTGTCTAGTGTCTGTTTCGGATCGGCGAGCGCCTCCGTGCGACACCCTTCGCAACAAATGAATACGGGATACTCGCCGACCATAACCTTGAGCGGCACTCCCATCGAACCGAGTGGACTGTCATCCATAACGATGCAGATGACCTGGGCTTCGACGAGTTTGCGATCTGCATCGTTCAGTTTGGACAGTGCTTCGCGAATATCACGCAGCTCTTCGGCCTTGGATGCTGTACCTTTAGGATCACGCTCGGCTTTGCTACGGCAACTTTCACAACAAAGAAAAACGGGCTTGCCGTCGAGAGTTAATTTGACCGGCGTACCCATCGAACCGAGTCGGCTTTTCGTCAAGATCGCACAATACTTCTGAGCGACTGCCAAAGCGCGATCGGTCGGCGAGAGTTTGTCCAAGGCTGTTTTGACCTTGGTTTCAACGCCATCTTCAGACTTTGGCGCGGTGCTTACGCTTGATTCCGCGAGGAGCGGTGGTGGTGCTTCATCGTTCGTAGGTGTCGCAGTAGGAACGGAGGATGTTCCTTGTTTGGCTTTCGCTACTTGCGCCAACGTCTCTGCCGGTTTCGCCAACGCCTGGTCCTTGCATGCTTCACAGCACACGAAGACAGACTGACCTTCCACCGCAAGCTTAAGTGGCGGTCCCATCGATCCCAGCCGACTTGCCGTCAGTACGGGACAAAACCTTTGGCTTTGGGCGATGGCTCGATCAGCGGGAGAGAGCTTAGCCAGTGAGGCAATGACCTTGGCATCGGGATCTTCCGGTGTCGTTGGACGCACAGCCGTCACCGTCGAGCCGCTCTTGGATCCGCCGCCGTTCCCACCAAAGTAAATCGAGCCAGCCGCCGGATTTAGTCGTGTTTCGGCATCAACCAAAAACGAACCGGACGTTACGATTTTCTCCCCTAGCAATAACCCTTTGAGTATCGGGTAAAACGCCACTTGATCGTGGCCATACATCTTGGGCCCCAGTTCGACCAGCACTCCCTCGAAAACTCCCGACGATGATTCGCGATAGACGATTGTTTGGCTACCGGTGTCGATCACTGCCGTCTCGGGAACCGCCAATATGAGCCCTTCGTTCAGCTTGGCGGTCTGTTCTGCATTGCCTGACAACGCTGTGGCAATCGCGCGGACTTGTTTCGCGGCCACTTCGATGCGAACCGTTGCCGTACCACCAGGGCGAAGCTTGTGGCCGGGGTTATCAACTTCACATCGCACCGTCACAGTGCGCGTATCTTGGTCGACGTGTGGATAAATGAACGTCAAAGCTCCCAGAAACGGTTCATCTGGAAACGATCGCGTGATGGCGGTGACTTGCGGTCCATCACGGGGCGGTACCGCCAGGATGTGTGATTGATCGACCGGTAAAAACGTCATGTCGTCTTCGTACACCTGTGCTTGAATCCACACAATCGACAAATCGGCTAGGTCGTAGAGCGGCGTCCCTTCCTCGACATACTGCCCCTCTTGCACGTATTTCTTGATGACGTGTCCAATGATCGGCGAGCGAATCTTGACGTGCGAATTCGCATGGTCGGATTTGAGACATGCGTCGGTCTGCTCATCGTCCACACCGAGCAACCGGAGACGAGTCCGGGCGCTTTCCAAGAGTTGGGTATCGTTTCGTCGCTTGGCGTCGAGCAGATTCTGCATCGTGACATTAAGTTCGGGACTGTAAAGTGATGCCAACAGATCGCCTGCATCGACCATCGAGCCTGTTTCACTGACAAACAAATGATCCAGGCGCCCCTTAGTGCGCGCTGTCACTTTACGTTGTCCGCGTTCATTGAATTCGATGAAGCCCACCGCCGTGATTTGTTTGGTGAGGGGCAGGTAATTGACTGTCCAGGTTTGCACGCCCGCCAACACCACGCGGTAAGGTGAAAGCTGAACTCGATTCACAATTCCAGCTGGCAGGACTTCTTCATGCACATCGCCCTTCTTGCGCTTCGAGAGTGGCATGAAACAAATGGGGCATTTGTCCTTGGCATTATTGCGGACGACCGAGGGGTGCATGGGGCAGAACCACTCGACGTTCCCCGCGACGGCTGCCGAAGAATCGGACGGGCGGGTCCATTTGTCGTAATAGGCGGCCAACGTGTCCCATTGCGTGATGACAGCCCCAATGGCCACCAGTACGGCTATGAATCGCAATCGGGCGAGCTTGACCAAGATAATGAAATCGAACCACCACCACGCCTTTCGCCAGCCTTTCAGGTGTGGCGGCGCGCGCAACCCGCCTTCGTCCCATGGCGACGGCGGGCCAGGTTGTTCAGGCAAGGGCGAGCCAAAATGACTTGTCGACATCGCGTGTTTCTCCATTATCCTACTATCTCGCACCAAGGACCTGAGAACGGGCAGCCGAACCACAAAGCTAGGCTACTTTGGTGCTAACCCGCCAGCCGGGCGCGGCTGCCCATCGTCAGGTCGTCAGCGTAGTTTACATAACATGGAAGAACCGGGCTCCATCCCGGCCCAAAGTTTCAACCAACCATAAGCTTCAAACCACTCTTAGGGCGCGGCTTCAATCCCTGCCTGGTTTAATGCCTCAATCAACTGCTGCGTGGTAACCTTACCTGCACTAGAAAAGTCAACAGCGACCGACTTCTGTGGTAAATAAACATAGACCTGAGTCACACCGGGGACTTTGGAGAGCGCGCTCTTGGCTGTCTCGCCCGTTGCCACGTCGGCCAAGCTAGGCACTTTCAGCGCCAAAGACGCCTGGTAACGCATCCCTCGCCCCATCATGTGAGATGTGGTGGCAATCGTTTGCGCAATTTGCTGTGCCGAGACAACGCTGTCATCAAACGTGATCCAGGCGTTCTTGCTGCTCCATTCGACCGTCGCATCTTGGACCCCCTTCGTGCGTTTCAGCGAAGCCTCAACCGTCCGTGTGCAGGGGGGGCAGTGCAGACCTTGAATCAGGAACGTGTGCTTAATGCCTAGTTCATTTTTTGCTCCGTTGGTAGGCACTTGGGCATAGGCGACGAGCGTTAACGTCACGGCCAAGCTGAATGCCAGGAATCGATAAAATCGCATGGTTCGTCCTCGTATGAATCGTAAATAAATTCGATGAAAATCGCCGAACCCGGCCCAGCCGCGACCGGGATCGGCGAAGCTACATGTTACTTGCCCATGGCCTTGCGATCGGCGCGGAATTGCGGATTGCTTCCCGAGTAACGTCGCATAGACGAACTCATGGCGGGTTCGTAGGAGTAACTACGACTCACCTGGGTCGTAGGAGCGGCTGCTGAATTCGTGCAACCGCACCCGGCCTGCGCCGTGCTGGCTCCCATCAGTCCCAATGAACCCACAAACAGAGCGATTAGAAAAAGCTTTTTCATGGCTAGATTCCCTTAACTGAGCGATATAGCGGTACAAATTGATTTGCCCGCTACGCCGCGATTTTGAAGATAGAAAAGTACAATGTCGCCTACTCGCGTGGACCCACGCCTAAAAAGCAGAGACATCGTCATCAAAAAAATGACCGAGACATCAGCGCAACACAAACGAACGGCGCCAATGCTGAAAAGAATTGCGCGCTATCGGCGCATAGGCCCCATCAAATCAAGAGGCAGCGAAAGACGATCACGCGATCTAGCGGCGGACCCGTCTCGATCCGTTCAGGAAACATCGCCCAATTTGGTACGATTGACTCGACCGATGGCAATGACATGAAGGCACAGAGAAAAAACACGGTGGACCCGAGTTCAGGAATGCGGAGGATTTCACCCACGGTCAATACCGAACGAGGCACCGACTTACAACCTCCACATGGTTCTTTCGGCCCAGGTGTTCCGGACGAGGAATCACCGCAACAGCAACATTTCACGGCCGTAACACAACACTTACTAGCTGGGCAGCAGTCGTGTCCAGAAGTCATTGGCGTAGTTTGAACTCTAGCGGCAATACCTAGAGCGCCACGACAGAAGAAGCGGTGTTGTCCATTCGCGCACTCGCATTCCGGCAACGACATCCCCGCCAGCAATGCCAGCGGCATCATGGTCCAAAGGACAACAGGTCGGAGTTTTCGAAGCACGCGACACACAAAAATACCGGGGTAAAGGCTGAAACCTGCGACCACGCCCTAAACACTAACCTAACTATACTATCGGCCGAGGTCAGCAACACTGTCAATCCTAAATCTAAAAAGATGATCCGCTTGCGGAGAGTTAAGAGATCTGGGATCCCATCTCGTCCAATTCGAACCGAAGCCCTGTTGGCGATAGCATCAAGTCTACCGGTTGTATCGGTTATTTGGACGGCGATCGTATTTGTCGGTGGTAACAATGGTCCGGGTCGATACAGTTGGTGGAATTCTGGCTCCCTGCTAACCCGCCAGCTACACGAAGCCCAACCGAAGCACAACGGGGGACTTATGTCTTTCCTATCCGGGTGGGTGCATACTTATGTCGTCCTGGTCATTTTGACGGGGCTGGCTGGGTGCGCTGCTCTCCCACAACCAAAGACCGCGACCAAAACGCCAATACCGTCTGGGGAGGTTGGACACTTGGATGAGCGCCCTGTTGTCCAAAGCGCGCCGACATCAACTCCCGTCGCTCCGCTTCCAAAAAGCGGGTCGACTGTACATCAGCCAATCGTGACACCGGTTGCGTTTTCGACCGAACAGCAACTTGAGGAGTTACCAGCTGCGCTCCCTCTAACGCCCCAACCGGTTCACTCGAAAGACCACGACGTACTTGACCTCACCTATTACATCAACCAGGTCTTGGAGCGAAATCGTTCTCTGCAAGCGATGGTTGCCGCTTGGCGAAGTGCTGCGCAACGGTACCCCCAAGCAGTGTCACTGGACGACCCCATATTTCAGTCGATGACTGCACCAGGCTCTTGGAACTCGAACAACGTCACGCCAGCCTATGCCTTTTCTGGCTCGCAGAAGTTTCCTTGGATGGGCAAACGCTCTCTGCGTGGAGAAGTGGCATCGGCCGAGGCGACCGCAGCATCGTTTGACGTGGCAGACTTGCGCTTGCAATTGACTCAGGCAGCCCAACTAGCATACCTCGACTACTTTCTAGTACATCGGCAACTAGAGATCATCGAGACCAACTTGCAGCGCTTAGAAGAGTTTCGCGAAGCAGCTCGACGGCGATATGAAGCCAACTTGGCCATGCAACAGGACGTATTACAAGCTGAAGTTGAACTTGCCGAGGCGCAGCGTCAGCAAATTGAGTTACGGAGGAAGCTTCGCGCTGCAATCGCGAGAATCAATACCCTCTTGCATTTGCCACCGGACTTGCCAGTTCCGCCTCCACCAACTCAAATATCGGTGGAACGCGAACCTGCGCCAGCGGAAATCTTGCGCCAGGCTGCAATCGAACAACGGCCCGACCTACGGGCCATTGCAGCCAAGCTACAGGCCGAGAGCGCGTCATTGGGGTTGGCTTACAAGGAATTCTTTCCCGACATTGAGTTGGTAGCCCGCTACGATTCATTTTGGCAGCCGATCAGTACGCAAGGGGCATTGCAAGCTCAAGTAGGTGTCAATATGAACGTGCCAATCTATCTGCAAAAACGTCGTGCCGCAGTCCGGGAAGCGATCTTCAAACTTCAACAGAAGCGGGCCGAGTACGAACAACGAGTGGATGATATCCAACGTGAAGTTGAAGCGACGCATGCGGAGGTGGTTGAGATGCGAGAGGTCGTCAAGCTCTACACCTCGCGATCCTTGGTTTTTGCCCAACGGAATGTTGAGTCAGCCAGGGCGGACTACATAGCCGGTCGTAGTGACTTCTTACGACTCGTTACGGCCCAGCGTCAGCTGTTAATGCTACAGGAAAAGCACATCGAGGCCGTTGCTGGCTATGTGAGCCGATTAGCCGACCTGGAGCGAGTCGTTGGCGGTGCCGTTCCTCTGGAACCGGCGCGGGAAGAAGTCCCTGCCAAGGTTCAATGAGCGGGTCAATTCCGCACACTCGTCCGCACATCAAGGCTATAATCGCACACCATTGTGCAAGTGTATTCAGAGACATCTTGTGCCCCGACCGACATGGCATGACGAGATCTAGCAATTACCCGGCACGTCGGAGCAATTGCGTTAGGAATCCCTCGCAATGCCAACCGTGGCACGCTTATTGCATATTTCAGATTCGGAATCCCAGTTGATTCCAGACTTGCGATGCGATAGGCTGGCATGCTGAACTTTTGTTTTTCGTAGTTTACCGTGACGTTGGCGGACTTCACGGATGACGCACGAGTTGATTATGGAATACTTTTTCAATCGGCTATGGCTAAGTCCGCTGCTAGGGCTGACGGTGTTGTCCCTATTGATTCAGGGCGTACCGCTGCAAGCTTGCCACTGTTCCTCAAGCGCTCTAGGCACGGTCAAAAATCTTACTGAGACGATTCACCCATGTGCATGTCGTCGTGGCTCCGAATGCTGCCAATCTGCGATGACATCGCAGGCTAGGCGAGGCAGCTGTTGTAATAAAACGCCAACCCAAGGCGAAGGACAGAAACAAGGCGGAGTCAATGCTCATCGGTGTCAATGCGGTCGACTGTTCACGGTTCAGTCGGCTAGATTGTTCCGCTCCGTAGAAACTCTTAACAACATCCTGAGCCTTTGCCACCAAATCGAGATTGCGTCATCGCCTTCCATTGAATTCGACCTTTCACAAACAACGTGGAATCGGTGGGCTGTTGAGTTCGGATTCCCGCCTCTGCTTTCAGGGGCTGAACTTTGCATCAGCCTTTGTCGATTGACGATCTGATTTGCCTAATTCTTTCACTTGACCTCTCGGTCAAGCCACAGGCAACTTGCGCCGCGCCGTGAATTGGCAGCGGGCAAGGTAGAATCGCGTGAATTTCCGTCAAGCTTGTTTTGCCTGAATATGTTTCAGCAATACTGTCCCGACACGCATCTGACTCGGATTTTCTGAAACGACTTCGTGCTGCCGACTCTTCGCGTCAACGTCGGCTAGTTACCTTTGACGCACTTTTTTCAAAAAGGAACATTTGTCATGAGAACGCTATCGATTGTTTTGGCTTTAATTGTCTTTGGTAATGGCCTGCAAGTTTCCGAGGCACAAGACGCTTACAACTTCCGCGCTGACCGTAAGGCCATGCCACAGAACTATCGTCCTTACACGGCGCATTCGTACTCCAGTAACGCGGTTAGCCACGCGCAAGCATTGCAGCACTATGGACAAAGCCATGAAACAGTTTCACCAGAGACTGTGAAGGAGCACACCACGGCGTTACAGCAGAACTTGGATGCCTTTACCAAGGAAATCGATAAGCTCGCGAAGGAATCGATCAATGATCCCGATGCCGTTAAGCTGATCGCATCGATTCGGGCGCATCAGAAAAAGGCAGCGGAACATTGCGGCATGGCGGAGGCGGAGTGCGCCAAGCACGAAGTGAAAGGGAGCGCGCTCAGTAATTGCTGTACGGACATGCTCAAGGAATTGCGCGCCGCACATGAGGATCACAGCAAACTCTTAAAGCATCTGAAGATTGCGTTGCCCGGCGTGCATCCAACGGAGGCTCCGGCGAAGAGTAGCAAGTAATTGCGCTAACAGTATCAATCGAGGATGAGGGTGATGTGAGTACTTAGCCTTCCCACCCGGCGATGCCGGGTGGGAAGGATTATTCGTGGCATAGCGTGATCGATTAACCTGCTGAATTACCAGGGAGTACTCCCGATGGCCTCGATTACTGCCTTTAGAACGAGCATTGAATCTCTCCTCAAGCAATCTGAGCAAGAAACCGGTAACCCTGCGCCATCCACTGCGGAAATGGAGTTGCTTCGCACTCGCCTTCGCGCCTATGAGCAGCTTTCGGCACGATTGTTTGCAGATATTATCATGCCGCGGGTGGCGGCAGTTGCGGGGCTATTTCCCAATGCTGGTCCAGAATCGCGCATGGCGCGTGGACACTGTACGTGGTGGTTCCGTTACTGTGAACGGTTTCCGGCTTCGGTTAAGCTCGATTTCAGTTGCGGCCACGACGAGGAAATCCGGAGTCTGTACCTTATTCAAGAGTTGCGGATGATGCCATCGTTCACGCTTTATGACCGCTTTGATCGTCTAGTTGAGCCAATGGATCGTATCGATTTCGAAACGGTCACACGTTGGGTCGAGGAGCGATTAACGAGGTTCGTACGTGCGTATCTACAGCTTGAAGTGACCGACCGGCTCCAGACTCAAGCATTGGCAACTGATCCGGTTTGCCACATGCGAATGGTGACGGACGATGCTGCTGCCTGGCTCGATTACAAGGGACACCGGTTCTACTTTTGCGCGCCGAGTTGTCGTGACGAGTTTGCCGCTGATCCCGAGCATTTCGCAAAAATTGAAGGGCTCTAAAGCAGTGAACTCCATGAATGTATTACTAGGAAAACGTAAGATATGACACTGGCATGTGAACCTTCGACCGACCTCTGCAATTACCAGGGCGACAGAATAATTCAGGGTGAATCTACTGCAGTTGCCTCGACGGCCGCCTCCGAGGTGGGAATTATGGAAAGCAATACAACAATTCTCATTGCCCGGATGCTGACCATTCTCGGGAAGGCAAACCGACCGGGACTACGCAAAGTGCAGGTGGCTCTCCACGAAAGCGTCCTCGTCTTAAGCGGACAGGTGCGATCATTCCACGATAAGCAATTGGCTGCTGAAATTTGTCGACAGGAGGCGGGCAGATTTCAGATTGCCAACAATATCATCGTCGTCGACGTCTTGCCGCCCCAAAAACCTTAGGGCATGACACGGTTGCATTCATGTCACACACTCGTTCCTCGGAATTTGTATCATGAGCACGCGATCAGGCAAACTACTGGCAGGCATCGTCGTACTGACGGTAGCTATCGGCATTGTTTGGGGCATGTTCCAATTGGCCAGTCAAAGCGCGAAACAGGATATTGTCGAAAATTCTGGGGTGTGGACCTGTTCGATGCATCCGCAGATTCGGCTCAATCATCCAGGGCGTTGTCCGATCTGCGGCATGGCCTTGATTCCCGTGGCACAGTTGACAGCGGAGAAGGCCAAGAGGTCATCGCATCGCTTATTGGAAACGGAGGCCGTCACACGACGTGCGCTGTTCAAGGCAATTCGCACGGTTGGCAAGTTCGACTACAACGAACGGCGGATCGCCTACATTTCGGCGCGGGTCACTGGCCGCGTTGATCGGGTCTATGCTGACTTTACCGGCGTGCAGGTCAAGCCGGGAGATCACCTCGTCGACATTTACAGCCCCGATCTCTATTCGGCTCAGGCGGAACTACTCTTGGCCCTGGATGCGTCCAAAGTTCGACCAAACATGACGACGAATTTGGATCGTTCATTCCCGGCACAGGATTTGGACTCCTCGCGACGTAAGCTGACGTTGTTGGGATTGTTGCCCGAACAGATTGCTGAGATCGAAACCACCCATAAGACACGGACCCACCTAACTATCTACGCACCGATCGGTGGCACAGTGATCGAGAAGGAGATACGCGAAGGCCAGTATGTCAAGGATGGCGATCCTCTTTTCAGGATAGCAGACCTAGATCCGATCTGGCTTTACCTCAACGTCTACGAATACGACGTGGCTTGGCTTCGCCACGGGCAAAAGGTGGATGTCACCTTACAAGGGTATGGAGGCGAGACACTGCAGGGCATGGTGACGTTCATCGACCCCTTTCTTGACGATGCCACACGAACGATCAAAGTGCGGGTCAATCTTCCCAACCGTGACCGGCATATCAAACCGCAAATGTATGCCACCGCGGTGATTCATGTCCCGCTGCGAGCCGATGGCAGGCCGCAGCCTACGGGAATGGAAGGTAAGTATTTTTGTCCCATGCACCTGGAAGTGATCAAAGATCAGCCGGGAAAGTGTCCCATCTGCGGCATGACCTTGGAACGTTTTCCGGGAGAGCCATTGCCCACGAATCAACCAGCGAATCCCGAGCAGTCCCCACAGCCTGCTGGAATGTTGGCCGTGCCTGTAACGGCGGTACTCGACACCGGGCGGCGCAAGATTGCTTATCGGCATGACGATAAGTCCGGCTACGAATTGGTCGAACTGACCCTGGGGCCACGAGTTGAAACGGCTGACGAACAAGGTCGGCCGCGCGGCTATTATCCAGTTCTCGATGGACTTAAAGAGGGCGACCGAGTCGTGGTTCAGAGTGGCTTCCTGCTCGACAGCCAACGGCAGATCGAAGGAATGCCCAGCTTACTGTATCCCGAGGGAAGTACTGCGACTTCTCAGTTACATGCGGGTCATAGCGGAGTCGCACAACCTCAGCCTCCTGGCAAGCAATCGCCCGCGACGATGCCCGTGCACAAACACTAAGCGGAAAGGCTCCGGTATATGGTGCGGTCCATCATCGGCTGGTGTTTGAACAATCGGATGCTGGTTGTTCTATTGTTCTTGGCGACACTCGCTCTCGGCTATTACTGCCTGACGAATGCCACGATCGACGCTATTCCGGACATCGGCGAGAAGCAGGTGATTGTGCTGGCGGATTGGCCGGGCCGGTCTCCGCAAGATGTCGAAGATCAGATCACTTATCCCTTGACGGTCGGTCTGTCGGGAACGCCTGGCGTGAAGTCGATTCGCTCCTTTTCGGGCTTTGGCTTCTCGATGGTATTCGTGATTTTCAAAGATGAATTCGACTACTATTGGGCTCGTTCGCGCGTCCTGGAACGACTGAACGTAGCGGCTGGCCGCCTGCCGACGGGTGTCGTGCCGACGCTTGGCCCCGATGCGACGGCACTGGGGCAGATTTTTTATTACACGCTCGAGGCCGATGGCGCGGACCTGCAGCAGTTGCGATCGATCCAGGACTGGTACATCCGTTACCAGCTTCAATCGGTCGAAGGGGTAACCGAGGTCGCTACGCTGGGTGGGTATGTCAAGCAATACCAAATCGACGTGGAGCCCGAGGAACTCCGCGCCCAGCGGGTGACGCTACCCGAGGTTTATGAAGCGGTGCGCCGCAGCAATATCGACGTGGGGGCCAAGGTCGTCGAAAACAACCGCTTCGAGTTCTTTATTCGCGGCAAGGGATTCGTAAAAAGCGTCGAAGATATCGAGAACATCGTGATTCGGCAGGAAGGGGGTACGCCGTTGTTTGTGAAGAATGTCGCGACCGTGCAACTCGGTCCCGACTTTCGCCGTGGTGCGCTCAACGATTCCGGCCAGGAAGCAGTCGGCGCCGTGGCGCTGATGCGCTACGGAGAAAACCCGCTCCGCGTGATCGAGCGGCTCAAGCAACGGATCAAGGAAATTGAACCGGGGCTGCGGCTCGCTCTGGCCGATGGCAAACAAGTCCCCGTGCGAATTATTCCCTATTACGATCGTACCGACATCATTCACGAGACGATGGCGACTCTCAAGGACAATCTGGTCGAGGAGTCGTTGACTGTGGCGGCGATCGTGCTGATTTTCTTGCTGCACATGCGCAGTTCGTTGGCGGTCTTGCCTACGCTGCCGCTGGCGTTGGCGATGAGTTTCATCGTCATGTACTTCCTGGGTATCGACAGCAACATCATGTCGTTGGCCGGTCTGGCGATCGCCATCGGCGACGTGAGCGACATGGGAATCATCATGACCGAAAACATCTACCGCCGCTTGGCGGCCGAGCGCGATCGTCCCTACGGTGAGGTCGTCTATGAAGCGGCGACCGAGGTCGGTGGGGCGATCGTCACGGCGGTTTCCAACACGATTATTTCGTTTATCCCGGTCTTTGCACTGACGGGGCCCGAAGGCAAGATGTTCCACCCGTTGGCGTATACCAAGACTTTCGCTATTGCTGCGTCGGTCATTCTCGCTATCACGATCGTTCCTGTGCTGAGCTACTACATGCTCAAGCCGGTTGTCTGGCCGCAAAGACGGTCGCTGTGGCTGGCCACGGCCTTGGGTTTGATTGCGACCGTTGGGTTTCGGGTTACGACCAATTTCGGGCTCGACCTTGGAGGCTCATGGTCCGGGTGGCCTACGGCGATTGGCCTGGGTATCATGATCGCCGCTGTAACGTACCGGATGTTACGCGAGAAACTGTTGCCCTTGGAACAAAACCGGGTCTCGCGCGGGATCTTTGCCATCTACAGGCCCAGCTTGAGGTGGGTGTTACGGCACAAGTTCATCTTCTTGATGCTTCCGTTAGCACTGATTGCTTTGGGCATGACCGTGTGGCTGGGATTCGCCAGGATTGCCACTCCGGTTGCCGCTTTAGGTGGTTTTGTTGGGGCCGACGTGAAGACCTGGCCGACTTGGAATCGGCTCGAGCAGGTCTTTCCTGGCATTGGTCGAGAATTCATGCCCCCCTTGGACGAAGGCTCCTTGCTGTTCATGCCGTCGCTCCTGCCGTCGGCGTCGTTGACGCAGGCCCAAGAGGTTTTAGCACAACAAAACGCAGCGATCCGCGAAGTCCCTGAAGTCAATTTCGTGGTCGGCAAGTTAGGACGGGCTGAATCGGCACTGGACCCAGCGCCGATCACGATGATTGAGACCATTATCACCTTGCGGCCACCCGATCAATGGCGCAAGGTACGCGACAAGCGGTGGCATAGCGATATGGCATGGCTGGGTTGGGTTCATCCCGCGCTGGCTTGGTTCTGGCCGGAAGAGCGAGCTATCACCAAGCAAGAGATTCTGCAAGAACTTGAATCCAGGACCGCGATCCAAGGGGTACTGCCGACATGGTTACAACCGATTCAAACTCGCATCGTGATGCTACAAACGGGGTTTCGCGCGATGATGGGGGTCAAGGTATTTGGTTCCGATTTGAAAGATATCGAACGAGTTGGTTTGCAAATGGAGCAGTTGCTCAAGAAGGTTCCCGGGGCGGTTGACGTGGTTGCGGACCGGCTCGTCGGGAAGCCATACATCGAATACGAAATCGATCGGGTTGCCGCTGCGAGATACGGTGTCAACGTTCGCGATATTCAGGACGTGATCGAAATCGCTATCGGTGGTGAGAACCTGACGACCACCGTGGAACGGCGTGAACGTTATCCGATTCGCGTGCGCTATCCCCGTGAACGACGCGAACGATTCGACGACTTGGAGCGCATCCTTGTCCCCACGTCCACCGGCGCAAACATCCCCATTAGTCAGGTCGCCAAGATCACCTACAGCATCGGCCCCCAGGAAATCAAAAGCGAAAACGGGCTATTGGTCGGTTACGTGACCTTGAACACCCGCGACCGCGACGAGATCAGCGTGGTCGAGGACGCAGAACGGCTGTTGCAAGCCGAGAAACAGCGGAGCGACACACTCATTGCCGCAGGCCGCCATGATGAAGCGACACTGGTGGTGCCGGCCGGCTACTATTGGACCTGGTCTGGGCAGTTTGAGAACCAGCAGCGAGCCATGCAGCGGCTCTCGCTTTTAGTGCCCGTCGTGCTCATCGTGATGTTTTTTTCACTGTATATGAGCTTTGGCAAATGGTGGCTCGCCTTGGTCGTGTTTTTCGGTATTTTGGTGTCGGCATCCGGCGGTTTCGCGATGCTGCTCTGGTATGGCTCGAACCTAAGCGTCGCCGTTTGGGTCGGCTTTATTGCCCTGTTCGGAGTCGCCGACGACGATAGCGTCGTCATGTTGACGTACCTCGAGGGTGTCTTCGGCGAGCGTTCGCCAACGAGCGTCGAAGAGATTCGTGAAATGGTGCTCGACGCCGGCTTAAAGCGCATTCGCCCCTGCCTCATGACGACCGCCACAACGGTCATCGGGCTGTTGCCCCTGTTCTTGGACACAGGGAGAGGTTCCGATGTAATGCAGCCAATGGCAATTCCCAGCGTGGGCGGTATGGCAGTCCAGCTCATCACGCTGTTCGTCGCACCTTGCTTGTACTGTCTCGTCAAGGAATGGCAATTCAAGCTGCAACTCAGACATAAACATGAACCTCATCCAAACACCTGAGCCGACCGTTGTTTTGCCTTTTGCGATGAAGCCCCCCGAGTTGCTCGCGGCGCTGGGAGTGCCCGACCGCAAAGGCCTTTCAAACGAGGAGGCTGCACATCGCCAAGCGAGTTTTGGCTTCAACGAACTTCAAGAAACGCCACCGGAGCCACGCTGGCGAAAATTCGTAGCACAGTTCAACGAATTGGTCATCTGGATTCTGATCATCGGCGCGGTCATCTCGGCATTTTTGGGCGAATGGGTCGATGCCACGGCAATCCTGGCAATCGTGATACTCAATGGTGTCCTGGGATTTCTCCAGGAAGAACGGGCCGAGCAGGCGCTGAGCGCTCTACAGGGAATGTCTGCGCCTATGGCGAAGGTTCGGCGCAACGCCATGCTCAAGGCACTCCCCGCGCGCGAGATTGTGCCTGGCGACATCCTCGAACTGGAGGCAGGTGACAATGTCCCGGCCGATGTTCGTTTGATCGAGACCTATTCCTTCTCGGTTCAGGAGTCGGCGTTGACGGGTGAATCGTTGCCGGTGAAGAAAGATGCCACCGCAGTTTTAGCCGAATCCACGGCGCTCGGCGATCGCCGCACGATGGCCTACATGGGAACAATTGCCGTATCGGGGAAAGCCGAGGCGGTAGCCGTAACGACGGGGATGCAAACTGAACTCGGCAAAATCGCTGGTTTGTTGCAACACCAAGAACCAGAGCCAACACCGCTGCAGCGCCGTTTGGCCGAGTTGGGCAGAGTACTTGTTGTGATCTGTTTGGCAATTGTTGCCGTGGTATTCGTGTTGCAACTGTCGCGAGGTGGAAGTCCCTTTGAGGTCTTCATGCTTGCCGTCGGGCTCGCGGTCGCTGCCGTGCCGGAAGGTTTACCCGCCGTGGTGACAATGGCCCTGGCTTTGGGGCTGCAACGAATGGTCCGACGCAATGCCTTGGTCCGCAAACTTCCCAGTGTCGAGACGCTGGGCTCAGTAACGGTTATCTGCTCAGACAAGACAGGCACGTTGACGCGAAATGAAATGACTGTGCGACGGCTTTACGTTTCTGGTCGCATGTACGAAGTCTCGGGTGCCGGTTACGCCCCGCATGGCGAGTTCCGGCAGATCGCTATGGGCGACCTAGCTTCGGCCGACCAAACACAACCGTTTTCAGATTTGCCAGTGGATGTTCGTATCGATTCGGATTTACGCCAAGCTTTGACCATCGGCGCGTGGTGCAACAATGCTCAGGTCCTTCCTAAAGCGGACAGCAATGCTTGGCAGGTAGTCGGCGATCCGACGGAAGGAGCGTTAATCGTAGCCGCTATGAAGGCAGGCATCGAAACTCGCCCCGTTGGCTCTCCAATCGCTGGCGAACTTCCGTTTGACTCAGAACGCAAAGCAATGTCGGTCCTTGTTGCTGCATATGGAGCGAATCCCATGCTGCAAACCAAGGGTGCCCCGGAGGTTGTCCTTCGAAAGTGTTCTCGTGAGCTGCGCGGCGGCAAGTTGCAACCGCTCGACAACGAACGTCGCCAAGAGATTCTTGCGATCAATGCCCAATTGGCGGGACAGGCGCTTCGCGTTCTCGCCCTGGCTTTTCGAGATGACGTGCAAGCGCCCTTAACTGCACAGCATGAAGAGCAACTGATCTTCGCCGGTCTGGTGGGAATGATTGACCCGCCACGAGACGAAGTGCGAACGGCAGTACAAACCTGCCGACGAGCAGGTATTCGCCCTATTATGATTACTGGCGACCACCCGGCGACCGCTACGGCAGTCGCCCGTGAGTTAGGAATTCTTGGTCCCTTAGACCGCATTTTAACAGGCGGAGATCTCGACAAGCTTGATGATAAAACCCTAGCCGAGCAAGTATCGCAAATCGCCGTCTATGCTCGCGTGTCGGCGGAGCACAAACTGCGTGTCGTTCGCGCCTGGAAAACCAACGGCGAAACTGTGGCGATGACGGGAGACGGAGTCAACGACGCCCCGGCGGTCAAGGCAGCCGACATCGGTATTGCCATGGGTGTCAGCGGCACCGATGTCACGAAAGCCGCCTCGGACATGGTGCTTACCGATGACAATTTCGCTTCGATCGTGAGCGCCGTTGAAGAGGGGCGTGGTATCTATGACAACATTCAGAAGGTACTGATTTTTCTATTGTCCTGTAATCTTGGCGAAATTCTCGTCATGCTCATGGCCAGTCTGCTTGGCTGGCCAGCTCCCTTGGTGCCGATACATTTGCTGTGGATTAATCTGGTGACCGATGGCCTGCCTGCGCTGGCATTAGTTCTAGAGCCGCCAGAGCCAGGAGTTATGGATCGCAAACCGCGTGATCGCGCTGACTCCATTTTATCTGCTGGGCGTGGCGTGCAGATTGTTTGGCAAGGAATGCTCGTGGGCGCGGCGCCGCTGGCCGGATTTGCCTGGGCGTACCTATCCCATCCGGAGGACATTGTGCGTGCTCGAACCATCGCCTTTTGCGTGCTAGTCTATGCTGAACTATTTCGCGCATTTGCCGCACGAAGCCAACGGTTTACGCTTTTTGAATTGGGAATTGCCTCGAATCCATATCTCTTTGCGGCTATTGCTATTTCGGGGCTGCTGCAAGTTGCTGCCGTAACTGTCCCCTTCAGCCGCCCTGTCTTTGAAACGGTCATGCACCCGTGGAACGAGTGGGGCGTTGTTCTACTACTAGCCTTATGCCCGGTGACATTCGTCGAACTGGGAAAATATGTCGCTCGCTGGGGCACGAAATCTGATACTCAAATACGCGCCGAAAGAAGCAGTCCGTAACGATTTCAACTAACAAGGGATATCTTCCTGCCTGGTTACGACGTTATCACCACAGCTTTTAGGAAGGACAAGATCGCAACTAAATTTCGTAATTACTGGTGAATAAACGACTTAATCCCGTAACAACAAACTGGGGCTAGGATCTCGTGCCAGTCGGCACGCGACGTTATCCTCACTTCGTCGTTATGGCGTGAAAGCTCTTCGCCGCAAACCATAGAGGCCCACTTCCGCGAACGTCGCCCTCCGAGCAGCGTGGTAGCTGAGCGCGATCGATCACTCCTCGCGATAACCGTCTGGCATATCAGGTCGGACCTTGGCGCAGATCAAATTTTTCCAAGGGCACTGCGAAGTGTCCAGTAACAATACTCGAATTCGTAAGTGCATGGCCAGCAACGATCAACACGACGCGAGTAACCCCAAGGCTGTAACGATATCGGGGGACAAAGATTTGATCGGCGTCGTAGCATTTTCGTGGACGAGAGGATCAATTAATTGACCGGGTCCGTTCAGCGATCGATATACCGGCGAACAGTTCTCGGTCATGCCGAAACCTCTCGTCAGCGAGTTCGATGCAATCGATCTGCCTAAATATCCTCGAAAAACGTGACAAAACACTATGGTAGGCCCCTTAACAGTCAGTATCACATCAGCGTCGCAAACAAGTTGGTTTGAATCGCTACCCAAGCGTGCCCAATACGCATTGCAGCAAGCCGGACGTCGCGTGCTTTTGGTCGAGTCGCAATGCCTCTTCTGGGAACAGGTTCTGACCGACGCGGAGCGCGAGGAACTCGGCGATCCTCAAACGGCCTTCAAGCAATATGGCGGAATCATCGGCGTTTGGCGAAAACTCCACGGCGGTTCACAACCCCGGGCGATCATCGAAAGTGCTTACCGCATAGGCCATCTCGATCAGACTTCGCGAGAATGGCTGCTGCGGGAAATCGGCGAGCCCCCGGAAGCTTCGACACCAGCGCTGGAAACACCGCGACCCTCTTGGCGGCAAGAAGTCGGACAACTACTCTTCGGCACTGAGCTGGCCCGCCGTGTTCGGGTCATGAAGATGCCGTCGAACGTTCAGACTGTCCTTGATGCGTTTGAAACTGCTGGGTGGCCGAAGAGCATTCCCAATCCGCTCAAATTGGGTTCGCAAGAATTACACGAAGCCCTCCGATCTCTGAACGAGAGGCTGGCAAGAATTCGCTTTCATTCCCAACAAGGCGCTCAGGTCATCTACTGGGAAACCATCTGAACTCCCAGTCAACGCCCAGCGATCTCCGTTAGCTGCCATTTCTCACGACAGCGATGATTCCGAAACGTCGATGGAGATCCGTCTTTGCGGAACTCTCTTGCTCGACGTTCAACTGTCGTCGGAATCGTCTCGTGAGCACGCGCGCACGAAAGCTATCTGCCGTTGAGATCCAGCGTGCCTTCGCACCCGAGGCCGGCGCGCCGGCACCGGTCATTCTTTCACCCGTGCAGTTGGCCCAACTCTTGGGCCTCTCCGCCAAGACCGTCTACGAGTGGATCGCCAAAGGGCGACTCGACGGGGCCTTTCGCAAACGCGGCAAACATAACCTCATCTGGCGCGATCGCGCGCTGGAAATCATCTTTAACGGACCGGAGTGGACACATGAATGATCCAGTCAAGCGAACTCGCGTTGGTAATCGCGTGACGATTTACCCGCGCGGAAAAACTCAGATTTACGTCGCCGACTTTTGGCATGACGGCAAACATCACCGACAAAGCCTCGGCACCCGCAACCTGAAGGTTGCCATCTCGAAGGCGGTCCAGATCGACGTCGACTTGGCGAGTGACACCTTCAAGACACCACCCCCACCGACGTCGATCAGCACGGCGGTGACCGACTACATTGAGTTCTTGAAGATCGAAGGACGAGCCCGCAAGACGATTGTCCGCTACCAGGGCGAACTGAACCGTCTACGTGATTATTGGGAGTCGCTACGAATTACGCGACTCGCCCAGGTCACTCCCGTGCTGTTTGACAAGTATCGGGCCCACTGCAAAGAGAAGGGCCACGCAGCGCGCACGATGTGGCATGAATCGATCGTGGTGAAGCAGTGGTTCAAATGGTGTCACCGACGGCGGTTGGTGGCCGACAATCCGATCATCGATTACAAACTGACTAAACCGGTGCTAGAGCCGCGCGAGGGCCCGAGTCTGGAAGAGCTCAACGCCATTCTCGGTGCCGCTCGCGGCGTTCGAAAAATCCAATATGCTATGCTGGCGTTTACCGGCATGCGATCGGGCGAGTTGCAGCGTCTCAAGGTGGAAGACGTCGATCTCAAGCAAGGCTGGATCAAGATCGTTTCCCGCGACGGAGCCGAGACCAAGACTCGCCGTTCGCGGAACGTCCCGATCCATGCTCGTTTACGTGCGTTCCTGGAAACGCTGCCCAAAGAGAAACGCCCCTGGTTCTTCACGGCCCAAGCGAGCAACCGTTACCCGCAGGGAGGGCACTGGATCAACCCGAAGCGTCTGAACGAGGATTTTTCCAAGCTGCTGAAGCGTCTCAAGCTTCCCTCGGGACGGGCGGCACGCGGCTTTACCATTCACGGCTTGCGGCATTTCTTTGAAACGTTTTGCGTCAACTCGGGAATTCCTCAGCGGGTCATCGACACTTGGCTGGGGCACCGGTCCGATCGCTCGATGGCGTCGATCTACTACAAGCTGTCCGACGCCGACTCGCAGGCGTTCATGGGCAAGGTCCCGTTCGGGCCGACACTCGGAATAGCTCGGGGCGACGAAGATCAGCAGGTCGGCTGATCGGGTTCTCTTCTCAACCGCCTTTACCTCTCTGGCGGGTACCCATGCAGGATGTTCTGGGCTGCGGTGCGCCTTTACGAATGAACAACCCTCGCCTCGTCCGATTCCGCGCGGCTCACCGGGACAAGGTCGCCGACCTGGACAAATCCTGGACAAACGGGGTGCATGAAAATGAGCACGGCTCGCAAGTGGCTGATATTTAAGCACTTGCGAGCCGTGTCTCTTTGAATGCGGAGAGGGCGGGATTCGAACCCGCGGTACGGTTTGACCCGTACAACGATTTAGCAAACCGTCGCTTTCGACCACTCAGCCACCTCTCCCGGGGCACTTATCTACTGTTCGGCTTTCGCCGCCTGATAAGTCCTCTAATCTTACGTTCTCCAATCACCCCTGCAAGTCGGTTTTCTAACGCCACGATCGATTCAGAAACTTTCGTCCCAATCGGCGCGATATTCGACATTATTCGCTTGCGAACGGTCTGCAAAATCCGATATCATATAAGCCTCTGCCGATAGATTTTACCCGCCGTCTGCGCCTGCCTGCCGAGAGATGATGACGTTTCGTAATCTCCGTTTATCGATTGCGCTCGTGTTGTTGCCGCTCAGCGGTACGGTGGGGTCGTTGCTCCAGGCGGCCGAGGCGAATAAGACGATCAAGTTCGAGCTGGATGTCATGCCGATCCTGACCGTCGCAGGGTGTAATCAGGGCGCGTGCCACGGCAAGGCTCGGGGGCAAAACGGGTTTGCCTTGTCGCTCCTGGGGTTTGACCCCGAGTTCGACTACTCGGCCATCGTCAAAGAAGGGCGCGGCCGACGCCTATTTCCGGCGAGCCCTGAAACGAGTTTACTCCTGCGAAAGGCGACGGGACAAATTCCGCACGGTGGCGGTGCTCGACTCAAACTAGATGACCAACACTATCAGACGATTCGCACCTGGATCACGCAGGGGATGCCCCGCACGACCGAAAATGATCCGGTGCTCTTACGCATCAAGGTGACGCCCGGCGAGCGACCACTTAAAGCGGGTGAGTCACAGCAACTCAAGGTGACCGCATACTACACCGATGGCAGCGAACACGACGTCACCGCGCTCAGCGCCTTTCAGTCGAACGACATGCCGATCGCGGCCGTTGAAGCAGGCAAGATCACGGCCGGCAAGTTGTCGGGCGAAACGGTCGTGATGGCCCGATACATGGGGCATATCGCCACCTGGAATGTGGTCATCCCGTTCACTGGCTCCATCGCGGCCGAGAAGTACGCGGCGCTTCCGAAGCGCAACTTCATCGACGAGTTGGTGTGGAAAAAGCTGCGTGAAGTTGGCGTTTTGCCTTCTGAATTAGCGAGTGATGCGACACTACTGCGCCGAGTTTATCTCGACGTCATTGGTCGACTTCCTACGCCTGACGAGAGCCGCGCGTACTTGGCTGACACGAGCGGCGACAAGCTATCGCGACTGGTCGATACGCTGCTCGAACGACCCGAGTATGCCGACTATTGGGCCAACAAGTGGTGCGATCTGTTGCGGCCCAACTCGTTCCATGTGGGTCAAAAGGCAACGCTCAATTTTGACGCCTGGATACGCGACGCATTCCGACGCAATCTCCCCTACGATCAGTTTGTCCGTGAACTGCTGACGGCGCAAGGGAGCACCTGGACCAACGGTGCGACGGTGATGTTCCGCGATCGTCGTCGGCCCGACGATCTGACAACGATGGTTAGTCAGTTGTTTTTGGGTGTGCGACTCGAGTGCGCCAAGTGCCATCACCACCCTTTCGAGGTTTACGGCCAAGACGAGTTCTACGGCTTTGCGGCCTATTTCGATCGACTGGGTTTCAAAGGGACCGGAATCTCGGCTCCGATTAGCGGCGGCGAAGAGATGATCTTCGTGGCCCGCAAGTCCAAGCCCGTCATGCATCCCACGAAGCAAACGCCGGTCGAACCGAAGCCGCTGTTTGGCGAGGCGAAGCCGCTAGCCGACGATGCCGACCCGCGCGAAGCTTTGTATGAGTGGCTCTCGGCCCCGACCAATCCGTATTTTGCTCAGGTGGCCGTCAATCGGGTCTGGGCCGACCTGATGGGGCGCGGCATCGTGGACCCCGTGGATGATTTGCGAGTCACGAATCCGCCAAGCAACGCAGCCTTGCTGAAGTCGCTGGCCGATGACTTCCGCAGCCACAAGTTCGACTTCAAGCACCTGATTCGCACGATGATCAACTCGCACGTTTATCGATTATCGTCATTGCCGAACGAGTCGAACGTAGCCGATACGCGCAACTACTCGCGTCACTATCGAGTCCGTTTGCGAGGCGAGGTATTACTCGATGCGGTGAGCGACATCACCGGCGTCAGTGAGACGTTCCAGGGAATGCCACCGCGATCACGCGCGATGGAACTATGGAACACGCGGTTGGGGTCGTTGTTCCTCGACTCGTTTGGTCGTCCGAATCCGAACCAAGATCCGCCGTGCGAACGGACCAGTGAAACCACCATGGTGCAGGCCTTGCACTTGATGAACGCTCCTGGCTTGCACGCCAAGGTCACGAGTTCATCTGGTTTGCTGACCCAGCTGACCAAGACCAAACGGACAGACAGCGAGTTGATTGAAGAACTGTACTTACTTGCTTATTGCCGCTTGCCGACCGATGATGAGCGGCAGAAGTTGTTGCCGTTGTTCAAGTCAGACCGAGCCCGCTCGACCGAAGACCTGATGTGGGCTTTATTAAATACACCCGAGTTCATGTTTAAGGATTAGCCATGACGAGCCGCAACTGCCAAGGGATCACACGCCGCAACTCGCTGCAACTAGGGCTCAGCGGCATGCTGGGCGCCGGGCTGGTCGATCTACTGCGCCTTCGCTCGCAAGCCGCCACGTCTAGCGCTCCGGCCTCGCGTGCCCACACGAGCTGTATTTTGGTCTGGCTCGACGGCGGCCCGTCGCATTACGAGACGTTCGATCCCAAGCCCGATGCACCGGCTGAAATTCGCGGTGAGTTTCAACCGATCGATACCAAGGT
>CAYLYE010000072.1:0-26147 GCA_964387325.1 uncultured Planctomycetaceae bacterium | reverse complement strand
ATCGACATGCCACAGACGCCGTCAGAAGTCATTCTCAACAGCCCCGGCAATCGCATTCCCCTCGCGATCTCGGGCATCGAACTGGTCAAGTCGGCGCCGTTTCCTGATCACAAACTCCCGGCTCAGATCGCATCGGTCACGACGCCGCCGATCGACCTCACCTGGCACACGACGCTACTGGGCAATGCCAAGTTCAATAAAGAGCCCGATGGTTCGGTGACCCTCTCGGCGGAGAATATTGAACAACCGGTGATGGTCTGGGGAACCCCTGCGAAGCCCACGCTGGGGCAGTGTACGCTGTGCTTCGAGGGAGTCGATCCGGGCACCGGCGTGTTCGTGGGCGACGAGCAGGCCAAACGCATGATGGCCGTCGGGGTGTTTAGCCATCGCCGTACCCGTGACCCGCTGTTCATCTTGTCGCGCTTCGGCGAAACAACGACCGAGACGGAGCCGGCGATCGATCAACAACCGTTGCCGTGGCTGGGACCTCGCCAGTGGTTGCGATTCACGAGCACCTTGGCCGGCATGCGCGTGCAGTCGAGCACCGACGGTCGCCATTGGGGTGATTGCTTTGATGGCCGACTCGATCAAAACTGTCCCATCCAGTCGGTCGGCTTGCAGATCAATCGCGGCAAGTCAGCGCGACAAATTCGCCTGCATCACGTGGCGTGGCAACCGTTCACGGCGCTCGAACAACTTGCTCCCGCTCAATACGCGCCGCAATACAACCAGCTCGACGAACAAAAAGACCTTGGTTCTTGGTACGCCGCGATGCTCGCCCATCAGCCCGAGGGCATCGAATTGGAGGCATGGCGCGTGGCCTGCGCGGTGCATACGCTGCGCGTTGCTCAAACGCTCGAATTGCGTCGTGAAGTCTGGTCTTCGCTCCTTAAAACCGTGACCAGTGGCTCCTACGACCTTCAACAGCGCCACGACATACTGACCGAACTGGCATGGTTTGTTCCGATGTCCGGTGGGACGTTTGCGCGTGAGTGGATCGAGGCTGTCGAACGCTCGGGCTTGCTCGCCTGGCGCCAGGGAGAGGCACGTCCTTATTCGCAATTGCACGATCTGATCAGCACAGCGCCGGGAAGTGTGTGGTTCTTTGATGTCGCCATGCCCGGCACGACTTTAGCTCAGCAGGAAATTCTCGATCATGTGCTCTCGGCACGCTGGGACGAAGCGGCCAACTCGATCCGACTCATCCGTTGGGCCGCGACCGACGGGCTCGAACGTCGATTCTCGTTCATTCGTTCACCGTTACCCAAGTTGCTCAATTGGGCTGACGCACTCGTTTCACGTCAGCGTCAACAGGGTGAAGCCAACTTAGCCGTGCCGTCGAATTGGCGCCACCCGCTGATCGAACAACTAGGCAAGGAAGGTTACAACACGCTCGCCGAGCTTGAAGCGGCCGTTGCCAGCGGAACGTTCAAAGATGCTGGGCAAATCATGTCGACCATCGCTCCCAAGCACTTGGCAAGTTTGGTTCCCGACACGCGTGACAGCGATTGCTTCATCACCTTGCCGGTGGTCGTTGAGCGGTTGGTGGCCGATCATCCGCAACTTGCCGAGTCGCTGCAGCGCGAGTTCGGCAATCTTGCCGAGGTGCGGTTGCGACAGGCGATCAGCGATGGCGATGTCGAGCTGGTAACCGCCGTGACGACACAATTTCATGGCACCCCCGCCTCGGCCGAGGCATGGTTGTGGCTCGGAGATCGGCATCTGGCGATCGGCCAGTTGGCCCAGTCCGAGTCGAGCTTCAAAGCGGCTCGGCGAGGTGCGACGGACTCGACCGCGGCGGCCATTGACGCCCGATTGCGATTGGTCGCCGCCATGCTCGGCAAGCCGAGTCGCCCCACCATTCGCTCACGTGTTCGGCTGAACGATGTCGAGTTCGCCCCCACTGAATTTGAGCAACTGGTGCGCGAGGCCGCCGCGAATGTATCTGGGGTGACGAGCGATTCCGCGCCGCGAAACTGGGCCGCCGGACTCGACCCCCGCTGGTTCACCGCCCAGCATCTCGAAGCGACCCCGTGGGGAACGATTCAGGCGGACTCCGGACGCGAGGCAACCAATTTTAGTCGCCGTGAGTTGGACCCCTGGAGCCATCAATGGACCACCGCCGTCGACGGTCCCACGGTGTATTTACATAACCGCTTTGCTATTAGCGCGTATACGCTCACCGATGGCGCGCGAATTTGGACCCGCGCCTTGGATAGCGAACCAGCTCGTGCGCATGAGCGGCCGCTCGTTCCGTTCCGCACGGTGCTCGATGCCAAACGGATTTTTGCTCGCCGACTGATCACCAACGGCCCCGAACTCGTGTGCCTCGACCGAGCCAGTGGCGACCTAAGCTGGCGCTCGCCGCGAGGATTAATCGTCGTGAGCGATCCCGTGCTGTTTGGTGACCTGGTAATCGCAGCCACGGCAACCCCCTCGCAGCAGGAGTCGGTCCAAGTCAGTTTGTCGATGTTCGAGCTGACCACGGGACGGCCCGTGCGACAGATTCCGTTGATGCTCCTGCGCGACGTCTGGAATAAAGAGTTGTCGTGTCAGTTGACGTTGGCCGACAATGCACTCGTCGTGACTGGCGGTGGATGCGTCATCGCCTGTGACTTGGACGGACACTTGCGCTGGCTGCGTCGACAAACTTGGCTCGGAGGTGTAACCGATTTGAATCAAATGCCAATACCGTTTGAGCCGCCGCTGGTCGTCGGAGGAGAACTGTTCGTAACGCAGCCCGGGGTACCGTCGGTCGCCTGCATCGAGTTGCGCACGGGTAAGCTTCTTTGGCAACGGAGCGTGCCTGAGAGTTGGCGCTATTTACGACTGATTGGATTTCAACAAGACACCGTGTACGTACAATCAAGCGACTCGCTGCTGGCATTGGACCGCGCCGACGGTCGAGTACGATGGCAACGTGCTCAGGCTGCGTTGTGCGCGACGGCGTCGCTCGACTCGGCCGGTAACGTCTGGACGATGGAGCTCGAATCACTCGATACGAAAGTCCAGCGACCGCGATTCGTGGCCCTTGAGGGCCGCGATGGTCAACCGCTCGTTAGCCTGAATATCGAAGGGCACCAAGGGGAACGACCAACCTTGGGACCCTTGTTCACGGCACAAGGACGGTGCTGGGCCGCAGTGGGTGGCCCCCTGCTGGGTGCCTCGCCGCAAAAGATTGTTGAACTCGTGCCGCAGGGCGAATCAACGGGACACACACTCGTCACCACAACGCCGTGGGTGTCGTACTCGATGCCTTTGGCCGACGCACCGATCGCCGTTGCCAAAAATTGGTCATTGCTGCAAACCGGCGGTGACCGAGAAAATCGTCCCGGCCGATTTGCAACTTGGAAAAACGAAACGAACCTGTTCGTCACCGTCGCACCGGCCGAGCGCCCCGCCATCTGGACGCGCGCCGTCAACCTCCCGAGTGCCGCCGAAGGGCCCCTGTCGCTGCGATTACGCTTCGCCAACCCGGGCGTCAAACCGTGGCAACTCGAAGTCCGCGCCAACGACGAGCCGATTGGCTCGATCATCGTACAGCCGGGCACGACGGGAGATAAAACGGTCGAACAGCTCTTCGACTTGAGTGCATTTGCCGGACAACACGTGAATTTGTTCGTGACACAACGTTGGCTCGCCGGATCGGCCAGCGTCGCTTGGTGGAAAGAGCTGGAATTGGTCAAAAAATAACGTGATTCATGGTCTCACCGTGCCGCGCCACCTCGCGCGGCAAACGTGTACAATAGTCAGCCGTATGAACGATATCATCGCGACACGACCGAATACCTTATCGCGCCGCTCTTGGCTCGCCGCGCTGTCGACGCTTATCGCTCCCGCTTGTCTTCCTCGAACGGCTTATGCCGAGGGAGCTTGGGAGATCACCGCCGAGAGCGAAGCCGCGCTCGAACGCGGCCTGCGCTGGCTCGCCCGCAATCAGGGACCGCAGGGCAATTGGACCAGCGAGGACCTGGGGCTCGTGAGTATGGGGGTGCTCGCTTTTCTCTCGGCCGGCCACGGCCCCGGACGAGGCGAGTTCGGCGAGACGATCCGTCGTGCCATCGACTATGTGCTCCGGCAAGCCAAGCCCTCGGGTTTATTGAACATCACAGGCGACCAACGGGACATGTACAATCATGGTCTGGCGACCTTTGTCCTGGGCCAGGCGCATGGCATGACCGGCGACCCTCGCATTGGCGCGGTGCTTGATCGCGCGCTCAAACTGATCGCCAGTACACAGTGTGACGACGGCGGTTGGGATTACCGCGCCAAACGCTTACCCGCCGGACACGACCTGAGCTTGGCTGTCATGCAAGCCAAGGCGTTGCGTAGCGCCCTCGACAGCGGCCTTGAGGTTCCTCCTGAAGTTGTCTCGGCCGCGATCAAAGGGGTCCGCGATCACTATCACTCACCCAAGGCCGCGCGGACGGCCGACGAGGCGACGCTCCGCAACTTGCCGGGCCAGTTCCACTACGGTCGTCACGGCGGCGGCGGTGCCACGATCGCCATGGCAGCCTGCGGCGTGGTATGCCTGCAAGAGTTTGGTCAGTACGACGACTGGCGCATCGGCAAAAACATGGACGTCATTACCAAAGCCATTGATGACTCGAAGGTGCGTGCCAACACCGGCGAGATGCCCTTCGACGCCTACACACTCTATTACGTGGGCCAAGCCCTCTATCAGGTCAGTGGCAAGACGTGGAACACGCACTACACCAAGCTGCGCGACAGCCTAGTGACCGGTCAGATACGCGACGCCAAAGACCAACTGCGTGACGGTGGCTGGCACGATAATAAGCGTGTGAGCGGTAAGCCGGGCGATCTGTATGCCACGAGCGTCGCTTGCTTTATTCTCGCCATTCCCAACCGTTATTTGCCCATCTTGCAAGAGGGGCGAATCGACAGCTTAAAGAGACAATTTCAGTAAATCGGGGACGGTCGTTTGATGTTGCAGTTTGTTGCCGCCAGTTTTGCTGCCGCCGGAGCGATGGCTGCCCTTGCGCCGGTGATCATTCACCTGCTCAATCGTCGCCGCTACCGGACCGTCCACTGGGCTGCCATGGACTTCCTGCGACACGCCGTGCAGCGTAAAAGTCGCCGTTTGAAACTACGCGACCTGCTCTTGTTGCTGCTGCGCGTCGCTTGCGTGTTGCTGTTCGCCTTCGCGCTCGCCCGCCCCTACTGGTCGAGTCATTCCCTGTCCGGGGTCGATCAGCCGGTGCATGCCATCGTCGTGCTCGACAATAGCTTGAGTATGGCCTACCAGCGGCTCGGAGGCTCATTGCTTGACGAGGCCAAGACCCGCATTCGCGCGCTGGTCGAGAATCTGCCGCGTGGCAGCGCGGTTAGTTTGCTGCCGGCGTGTGCATTCGACGATCAGATCGTGCTCGACCCCTATCGCAATATCGACGATCTGCACGAGGCGCTCGCACTGATCAACGTCGTCGATCAGCAACTCGATATCTCGCGCGTCATCGCGTTGGCCCACGCCGCGGCCGATCGCGCTCCCGAGCTATTGAACAAGCGCGTCGTCCTTTACGGCGATCAGCAGCAACTCAACTTTCGATCGCTCTCGGGAGCATCCGCCGAGGGAGGAAAGGACGCCTGGGGTAAACTGCATGACGTGCGGTTGGTCAGCATCCGGCCGGAACAAGTCGACAACGCTTGGGTCGCCGAGCTACGGCTGCTGGACGCGCTGGCCGACGTGAACACCGACAGCACGATCACGGCCACGATTCGCTACGATGGACCGAGTGACCGCCTCGGGACGCCGGTCTCGCTCAGTGTGGATGACGTGCCAGTAGGCACCCAAACAATCGACCTTAAGCCAGGTCAGACCCAGAAGTTGTACTTCACCCATCGCTTCGATTTGCCCATCGAGCCCGGCGAGGTCGCGTATGCCACGGTGGTTGTTTCGCTAGGGGAGGATCGCTTGAGTGACGACGATCGCCGTGCGGTGGTCGTGCCGGTCGTGTCACGCTGGCCGATCGTGTTTGTCGATCAATACGGCGCAACGCAAGAGTCGCCAGAGAACAACCTGCTGGGCGAGACGCTGCGCTGGCGACGTTATCTCATGGCCGATAGCGGGACGGACGCGCCGAGTGAAAAGGCTCGGATGAAGCACATGACGATTGGGCAACTCGACCGTGACGCGCTCAAGTACGCACGGATGGTCGTCTTGGCGGGGGTGGAAAACGTCTCGCCGACGATCGTCGATCTGCTGCGCGAGTACGTCGAACAGGGTGGTCAACTGCTCATCGCCACGGGCGGACGTTTTGATCCCGCGAGTTGGCAAGCCACAGCTTGGCGTGATGGGGACGGCATTTTGCCTTTGCCGCTCGACACACGTTGGGAAGGAGTAACACTCGACGAAGATCCGCTGCGTGTGGCCCCCTTCCAACTCGACGAACGTTCGCTGACGCATGACCTGTTTCAATTCGAGGATCAACTCAACACGGCCGACGCGAACGAGTTGACCGGCGTGCTGTTTTTCAAAACCGCGGTTGTGCAAGACACGCTCGATGCCTGGCAAGGCTGGAAGCAACGCGAGGACGAACGCCGTGCGAAGAAAAACGAGCCCGCGAAGGTCGATCCATCGGCCCCTCCCACGGTGCCGCCGACTAGCTGGCTCGCCTGGCGTGACGAGTTGAACGGCTCACAATCCACGCGATCCAAGCCCGCGGAGAACGACACCTCGTGGTATCCCGAGGTGCTGGCGCGTTTCACGAACGGTTTGCCCTTTGCCGCGCAGCGATCGATCGGTCAAGGCCGCGTCGTGTTCATGGCCAGTGGCGTGCAGCCCAATTGGAACACGCTTATGACGGGCTACGGTGCCGTGCTGTTCGACCGGATCGTGCGTGAGTCGATCGATCGCACCTTGCCGCGCCGCAACTTAGCGCCCACCGAGTTGGTGCAGTTACCGATCGCGGCCCGCGACCGCGCGTTGCGACTCACCTTGTCGACTCCCGACCGGCGCGAGTTGCCCTTGTGGGTCGACGCGACCGGCGAGAGCAGCTATGCCATTGCGGTGAGGCATCTCGATCATCGCGGCATTTACCGCCTGCGGGCCTATCGTGATGCCGAACCGATGCGTGAGAATACGCCGGCTTGGACCTTGCCGCTGGCCATTCAGGGCCCGGCCTCGGAGTCCGAATTACGCTATCTAAACGAAGGCACCTTCGCGCAGCGTTTTGCTCAGAGCGAGTCCTCGTGGCACGAGGCGGACGACCCATTACAGTGGAGCACCGGAGGCGCGCGCGGACACAACTGGTGGCGAGTCTTGCTCGCGTTGACCATGCTCGGCCTGATCGGCGAGTTCGGACTGGTCAACATGGCCGGGCGACCCGAGCCGGCCAAGATTAGCGAGGACCGATCATGAACCTCGCCGACCTCATGGGACGCCTGCTCGGCTTGAATCAATTGGGCAGCATCGAACAGTACGACTGGCAATTCGAAGCCCTCTGGGCGCAGCAGCACCCGATATTGCTGCTGGTCGGCTGCTTGGCGCTGGTGGCGCTCACGGTCCGGTTTTATCGGCGTTATCAGGCGATCAAGTCACCACTTTGGCGATTCGCGCTGCCGGTGTTTCGCAGCCTGCTCTTGTGTTTGCTGCTGATTGTGCTGGCCGAGCCCACGATGACGTTGCACATCATCCGGCAGGCTCGTCCTCTGCTGTGTGTGTTGTTCGACGGGTCACAGAGCATGTCGATCGTCGATCATCTGGAAGAACAGCAGCGACGTGCGCTCGATGAGACGTTAGGGCGACGCGAGCCCTCCTCGACACCGTTGCGACGAATCGACGATCTGCGCGCCCTGGTCGAGCAAGAAGACAAGAACGTCTTTCGCGAACTGAACAAGCGATTCCGCCTGCGAGCGTTCTCGTTCGACCGACCCGATGCATTACGTGCCTTGCCGTTGGGCCCGGACGACGAAACGCAACTCGACACGGGCCGGCTCGCCGAGCAACTGCGTAGCGATGGCACCGTGACCGGGTTGGGGGGCGCGCTAACTGAGTTGCTCCAGCAACATGGCACTCGGCAACTCGCGGGGGTCGTGGTGTTCAGCGATTTCGATCAGAACGCGGGCCCCCCGGCCTTAGGTGCCGTGCGCGAGTTGGGCGTGCCGGTCCACACGGTCGGCGTGGGGCCCGACAAGGCGCTCGATATCGCGGTGGACTTGCAAGCCCCGCCGCTCATGAAAAAGGGGGAAAACTCGTCACTCACGGTCAGTTTGCGTCGCAACGGTTATGAAGACCGGCAGGTTGAATTGCGAATCGGCGCTCGACCACTTGAAAGTGGTGGAGCCAGCGTCGACAGTACGATCGTTCGACGATTGGTGTCACTGCGCGATGAGCTGACGCTGATCGAAATTCCCCACACACCGAACGAGACCGGCCGCTTTGCGTTCGCCGCCGAAGTTGCTCCGCTCGATGGCGAAGTGGTCACGGACAACAATCGTGCCGAGCGCGAGGTGAACATCCGCGACGATTTTCTCCGGCTGTTGTTTGTTGAGAACGAACCGACCTGGGAGTGGCGATTTGTTAAAGAGGTGTTCCATCGCGACCCGCTCGTGGGGGTTAATGGCTTTCGCACCTTCCTTCGCTCGGCCGACCCCAAAGTGCGTCAACAGAACGCGCTCTTTCTGCCAACGCTGGCCGCACAGCGCAAGGAGCTCTTCGCCAATGACGTGATCTTTTTAGGCGATTTGCCGGCCAACTCGTTGAGCAAGCGGTTCTGCGATTGGGTCGAGGAATTCGTCAGCGACTTTGGTGGCGGGCTCGTCGTCATCACGGGGCCGAATCATGGTGGCCACGCGATTGCAACCTCCCCCCTGGCCGACTTGCTGCCGGTCGTCTATGCCGACGGGCCCAGCGTGAGCGACTCAAAACCGTTCACGCCGCGGCTCACCACCCTCGCCTCACAATATCCGTTCATGCAAATCGGCGAAGGAGGGCAAAACCCGACCCAGGCTTGGAGCAACCTCGGTCCGTTACCCTGGTATCAGCGTTCGTCGCGTGTCCGTCCCAATGCCACCGTGTTACTCGAACACCCAACCGACAAGTGCGACGACGGTAAAACGCCCGAGCCGCTGATTGCCGTGCGCCGCTATGGCCGGGGCGAGGTCGTTTATGTTGCCTTCAATGAAATGTGGCGATTGCGACGCAAGCACGGCGAACTGTACTATCGACAGTTCTGGGGCCAGATGATTCATCATCTGGGCTTGAGTCATACGCTGGGCGAACAAAAGCGGTTCGTGGTCCGCACCGATCGACAACGCTATCAAGTTGACGACGCGGTGCAGATCACGGTCGAAGCCTATGACGAGAATTACTCGCCGTTGGTTGCCAAGCTGGCCAATCGGCAGTTGCAGGCCGAACTCATCCCCCCTGCGCCCGAAGGGGGCTCGCCAGCGCTCGACACGGCGCATCCGCTCAACACGCCGACTCGAGGAGGCGAGCCGCTCTCGATCGCCGCCTCGCGCGACGCGCGGTTCGAGACCCAAATCAAAGCTTTGGCACAAGGAACCTATCGCCTGCGGGTTCGCGACCCCGTTGTCGATCAATACATTGAGACGAGCTTTGTCGTCGCCCACCGTAGCGTCGAGCAGCGGAGCGCGGTGCGCAACACCCAGTTGCAAAATCAGATCGCCCAGGCATCGGGTGGAAAAAGCCTCGCACTGGCCGAAGCTCACCGCTTGAACGATGAGCTTAGCGCGGTCGCCCAACAAGAAACCAACATTCGCATCATTCCGCTGTGGAACACCTGGCTGGTCTTCTCGCTCGTGTTGGGCTTGATGATCGTCGAGTGGGGTGTGCGCAAATGGATCAACCTGCCATGAGTCAACTCGCCACGTTGCATGAACGATTGCAGTCCATCGGCGCACATCGGCATTGGGCTCGCACGCTTGTTGCTTATGGCGTGCTCGCCTGGGCCGCCGCGCTGGGGTTACTGGTCTGGTTCCTGCTCGATTGGCAACAACACTTGCAGCGCGGCGATCGCGCATTGCTCAGCGTGTTGCTCATCGGTTGGGTTGTTTGGGCGTTTCGTCGCTGGGGAGCCGGCTGGCTCAAGCCCCAGGAGAGCGAAGTCGAGGTCGCGCTCTGGGTCGAGCAGCGATCGCATATCGAGAACGATCTGGTGGCCGCATTACAATTTGAAACGCCCGTCGCAGCACGCTGGGGCTCGTCACAGTTGCAAGGAGCGGTCATTGATCGGGCGGCCACGCTGCACCCCGCCAGCGACTGGGCCGACAGCTGTCAGGGGATTCCTTTCAAAGCATGTACTGCGGCTTGGTTGGCCCTCGCCACGCTGCTGCTTGGCACGTGCCTGTTCTTCCCGGGACATGTGCACGCACTATTTTGGCGACTGCTGGGAGCCAGCACCCCCTATCCGACCGAGACGCGGCTGGTCGATATTCGTGTGCATGAGCACCGGGTGCCGGCGGCTTTGAACTCGGCCGAGGACATTCGTGTGCCCTTTGGCTCCTTGCCGCGATTGGCTGTCATGGTGGCGGGGCGCATCCCCACGGCGGGGCAAGCAACCATTCAGAGTACAACCGACGGCAGTCGACGAACGGTCGATTTGGTCCCAGCGGCCGCTGACGACTTGGCCTTCCATGCCGAGCTGCCCCGGTTTGTCGAGGACGTGCTGCTTAGTGTTTCGCTCGGAGACGCCTACCGCGAGCCATTCCTCGTCCGAGTCATGCCCCTGCCGGTCATCACGTTGCAAACCCTCGTCGATGCGCCGGACTACGTTGCCGCCGGCTCGGAAAAAGCCGAGACGGCCCTTCAATCGCAGCAGGCCACGGTGCTCGAAGGGAGTCGAGTGACGCTGGAAATTCATTGCCGCAATAAAGCTTTGAGGAGCGCCCATGCAGTGATTGGCGAGCAGGTATTTAACCTCGAAAGCCGGGACGAGTCGCGACGCACCTGGTTCTTGCCCCCGAAGAACACGCCGCTCGAAGCGGTCGAGGCCCACCTTCCTTACCAGCTCGATGTGATCGACAGCGATGGCCTGTCGCTCGACCAGCCGTTGCAAGGCTCGCTAAGGGTGCGAGCGGACCTGCCCCCCCGCATCAAAGCCTCGCTCGTCAGTCAGTTAGTGCTCCCATCGGCGAAACCTATTGTGCGATACGAGGTTATGGACGATCATGGAGTCGCCGAGATCCAGCTGCGTTGTCAGGTGGTACGCGATGACGAGCCCGGTCAAGAAATCACTTTGCCCGTAACCTGGGACCGGCAACAGCCAATTCAAGTTAAAGGCAAGCAGTCGGTCGACCTGACGGCCCTCAAGTTGAAGAAGGGGGATCAGATTCGGCTGATTGTCGAGGCCCGTGATGATCGTGGCTCGCGGAGCGGCAAGGTGGCTGCTAGCGAGACGCTATTGGTGCGGGTCACGGACCGTAGCGGAGTATTGGCGGCGATTGGCGAGACCGACGAGCGGTCCGTTCGCCAGATGGAACAAATCATTCAACGGCAGTTGGGTCAAGGAGACACGCCATGAACCGACGTATTACAGTGACCTTCGCTTGGCTGACACTGGTTGTGGCGGCGGAATCGATCCTGGCTCAGACCAATATCGGCATCGATGTCGTCAAGCGCCGCCAGGAAACCCAGCAGCGAGCGCGTGAGCTGACCCGAGAACTCGTCGGCGGTGTGCTTGAAGTGCAATTAGAGCAGCTCGAGGAGAACGGTCTCGATGACATGCCGCTCTACCGCGATATCAAGCAAATGCGAGCCAACCTCGATGGGCTGGTCGAGGCCGAGATGGCCGAGGTCGTGAATACGTTGGTCAAAGCCCAGCAGGCGCCGAGCGATCAGCGCGAGCCCTTGTTTCTTGACGCGCGCCAGAAGATCCGCGAGGTCGTCGTGCGATTGGCCGTTGAGCGTCAAAACCTGTTGCGCCGTCTGAAAAACGCTGAATTGGCTGGCCAGGTTCGCCGCCTCATCGAGCGTGAATCGGTCGTGCATCAGCTCACGGAAAACATTCCGCAGTTGCCCCAAGGCCAAAAAGAAACCGCGCTCGTCGACGCGATTCAAGATCAGCGCGACGTCAAGGCGTTGTTCATGTCATTTGTGACCACGTTGCAAGACGTGCGTTCGTGGGGAGGCGAGGTGGGGCGAGGCGCGGCCGACGCGATGGATATCCTGCAAGCGGCTCAAATCGGCGCGTCACTCGATCGGGCCGCCGTCTCGATGGAAGGCGCGCAATGGCCCGAGGCGCGACAATCGCAACTGGCCGTATTGCGTGGCTTGCAATTGTTGCTCGAACGCATCGAGGCCACCCAAGGCCTGCTGAGTGCTGATCGCGAAGCGGCGTTGGAACTCGTCCGCGAACTGCGTGAACGTCAGGAAAAGGTCAACGAAGCGACCAAGAAATCTCCGCTGAACGACGAAACGTCCGCCCCGCTCGTTGATCGACAATTGGCGGTCCAAAAAGACCTTGGCCATCTGCCGCAACTACTCAAGCAGTCCCCCGGCTTGTTGAACCATGTCGAGCAGGCTCGCAAATCAGCGGCCGAATCGGCCGACAAGCTGTTCCAGAACGAGCGCGAGGCGGCCGTTGCAGCGCAACAGGACATTGCTCGCAATCTGCAAGAGCTGGAACGTCGACTCATGGACGATGTGGTCCAGGCCTCGCCCGATCGTAGCGCGGCTGAGTTGAAACGCGAGGTGTCGGACCTGCAAAAGCTGCAAAAAGAATTACAGAGTGCCCGGCAAAAAACCTTGGCCGCTCGTCAACAGTTGCCGCAGGACCGTGCCCAAGCGCGGCAAACGACCAAGCAAGCCGCGAGCGATCTCGACACTGCGACCGACGGCAAGCAGTTGCCCAATATCGTGCGTGCTCGTACCGAGGAAGCGGCCGATGCGGCCGACGCCGCCCGCGAGTCACTCGAGTCCGCCGATACGGCCATGCCCGAGGCAAGCAACAAATTGGCCGAGGCAGACAAGGCCATCGAACGAGCCATGGCCGAGACCAACGTTGCCTTGGCCGACGCAACGCGTCGCCAGTTGGCGGTCGAGGCCGGCGAGTTGGCACGTGCGGCCGAGGCACTCGAACGCGCCGCGGCATCGGAGCGCGAGATTGCCCAGCAGTTGACGAAAAAAGCCGAGCCGGGCGATGAGCCTCCCTCGGCCCAAAAGATGGCTCAAGAACAGGCTGCGGTTCAGCAGGTGTTGCAGAAAGTGAACGAGGCGACGAAGGACTTAGCTCTCGCCGCACAAAGCGACCTAGCGCAAGCACAAAAACAGGCCGAACCGCTGGAAAAGCAACTGGCAGCGCTCGCCGACAAGCCAGCCGACGCGCCCGAGAAAGCCGCGGCTGCCAAGCAAGCGACCGCAACCGCTCAGAAGATCAGCGCCGCGGCCGACAAGCTGCGGCAGCAGTTGGGCCAGACCGCTCAAAAACTCTCGGCCGAGGCGCAACGTCAATTAAATCAAGTCGCGCCGCTGCGACAGGCGGTCGAGGATCTAGCCGCCAAGAAACCAGCCTCGTTGGCTGACCAGTTGGAAAAGGTCGAGGCCGCCCAGAGTCTTGTTCAGCAGGCTCAAGCTAAGCAGAACGTGGCTCAGGGGAAACAGGCGTTGGGCAAAGCCCAGGAAAAGCTCGCCGCGCTCGATCGTGCTCTATCACGTCAGACCGAGGCCGATCAAGCCGCAGAAGACGTCGCTCAGGGCCGCGCGAACTCACCGCTCGATGCCGCAGTGCGTCAGCAACGAGCCGCTGAAGAAGTGGCCAAAGCCGCAACCGACCCGATGGCGGATCCTGCACTGGCTCAAGCCAAGCAACAAGCTGAGACAGCCGCCCGGCAGTTACTCGATGGCAATCAACGAGGCGCGAAACAGTCGCGTCGCGACGTGCGCAAGGCACTTGAAGAGGCGAAGAAAAATGCTCAGCAACAAGTGGCTCAAGCCGCACAAGAGCCGGCCGGGCAACCCGATGCCCAGGCGCAACGCGACGTGAGCGATCTGGTCGCCAAGGCCCAGGAGGCGGCTCGCCCCGCGGCAACCGAAGCGGAAGGCACACTCGCCCAAGCGGGCGAGCAAAGTAATCAAGCCGCCAAACAACTCTCGGCCAACAAGCCGACCGAAGCCGCACCGCCGCAGCAAGCCGCCGCAGCCGCGCTCGACGAGGCAGCCAAGCAATTGGCCGCCAAGCGTAACGAGTTAGCTCAAGCCGTACAGAATGCGATGGCCGAACAGCGCAAGCAGGCCGCCGAGTTGGCGCGACAGGCCGTGGGAGTCGACTCAGTGGCTCAAGCCGCGCTCCGCGAAGCAGAGAAGGCATCCGATCCGCAGTCGGGGCGCAACACGCCCGCGGCCGCCGAGTCGGCTGCCGAAGCTATGCAAGAAGAGGTCGCCGAAAAACTGGCTAAACTGCAAGGAGCCAAGGCCAAAACACGTGAGGCGATGTACGAGCAACTCAAGGCCATGGGTCAAAGCGAACGCGCCGCCGCGCAGCGTGCCGTGGACGAAATCGCTGGCGTAATGAAACAACAAGAGGCCGCTAAGGCCGCCACATCGCCCGGCGACGACCAACCGCAAGCCAACGATGCCGCGGCCGCCAAGCAGCGCCAAGTAGCCAAAGCTGCCGCACGTGCGGCCGAGGAACTCGCCAAGCAGACTGAAAAGGACAAGTCGGCGACCGGTGAGGCTGGTAAGCATTTACAGAAAGCGGCCGAAGCTGCCCAACGTGCCGCCGAACGCTTGGCCGACGGTCGCAATGATGATGCTCAAGCCGCCCAAAAAGACGTGCAGCAGTCGCTTGCCGACGCCTCGAAAGAAGCTCTCCGCGCTGCCCAAGAGGCCGCCACTCAGACGCCTCAAAAGGCCGACTTGAGAGCGCAACGCAAAGCGATCGACGCCACTCACAAAGCGGCCGAGATGGCCGCGGGCGAAGCTCAAGATGCAACACAAAAACTAGCGCAGGCCGAGTCAGCCGGTAAGAACGCCGAGCGACAAATCGCCGCTGGCAAAGAGGCCGAAGGCCGCGACGATCAACGCAAATCGCTCGACGCCCTGGAGAAGTCGCTCGCCGACCTCGATGCACGTCAGCAACAACTCGAACAGCAGCAACAGAAGTTGGCTCAGAACAATCCTCCCCCGATGACACCGCCTGCGGACGGGAAAAGCGCCCCTGCCGCACCGCAGTCGGCCGCCTCGATGCAAGCCGCTGCGCAAAAGGCGGGCGAGGCTGTCGAGCGCGCCGCCGCCACGTTGCACGAGCGTGAGCAACGAGTGCGACAAGACCAGGCGCTGGCCGACGAAGTCCGCAAAGCCGCCGAGGCGCAGCGCGACGCCGCCCAACAAATCGCCGACGCGCGCTCCACATTGCAAAGCATGGCCGGTGGCGCGCCAGGAGACATGCCCCCGATGAACTCTCCCGCAGGCAAGCCGGGCCAGCCCATGCCCGCTGGCAAGCCCATGAATGGTGGCGCTGGTAAGCCGACCCCTGAACAGGCAGCGCAAGCCGCCGATCAATTGGCCCAGGCGGTCGACAACTTCGCCCAGGCTCAGCAGTCGATTGGTGAAGCGGCCGAACAGATCTCGGGTCAACAGCAAGTCGCCAATCCGCCGCTACGAGAGGCGCTCGAGATCGCCTCGACGCTGATGCCGGAGTCCGCCACGCCTATGCCCGGCGAGGAAAATGGGGCAGGGACACCTGTCCCCTCGCAGGGCGCCTCGAACCCACAGTCAGCCGGTCAGGCCAAAGATGACAAGGGTTCGCCGCCACCGGCCCCCGGGCATCTTGGTACGAACCTCGTGCCGGCCTCGCCCGAGGCCACGGCCCAGATGATGGCGGGTAAGGCCGCGTTAGAACAAATGGCCGCGGCACAAGGTCGTACGCCCGAGTCGACGAACCGCCCGCAAGACGCTCAAGGGCAGAACAACTCGCAACAGGCCTCGACTCAGTCGCAGCCCAAGTCTGATGCGCAGAACCCGCTCGACGGCGTCTCGCCTCCCAACAGCACGCCCGCCGAGAAAGGCAAGGCGGCAGGCAAGGACACGGGGGATCAGGCCCTGACGCTGCGCAACTTTGAAGATCAACCGTGGTTCCTCAAACTGCCGGCCGAAACCCGAGCCGCGATCCGTGCTCAGGCGCAGCGTTCGCCTCCGCGCGGCTACGAAGAGCGGCTCAAGCGATATTTCCGCAGCGTCGAGTAACACGCTGCCCGATCAGTTCTCACCCATCGACATCTGAGTTTGACCTCTAGGAGATTGCCCGAGTGAGTGCCGTGCCCCCCGCCGACGATGTTGCGATCGTCACCCAGTGCGAAGCGTCCTACAACCGCATTCGCGACGAGTTGGCCAAAACGATCGTTGGCCAAGACGAGGTCATCGAACAAACGCTGATCGCCATGCTTGCGCGGGGCCACGCCTTGCTCGAAGGGGTGCCGGGGCTCGCCAAGACGCTGTTGGTCAACTCGCTGGCCCAGGCGTTGCACCTGACGTTCAAACGTATTCAGTTCACCCCTGATCTCATGCCCAGTGACATCACCGGGACCGATATCATTCAGGAAGACCTCAATACCGGCGAACGGCAATATAAGTTCCTTGCGGGACCGTTGTTTGCAAACCTCATTCTGGCCGACGAAATTAACCGCACGCCCCCCAAAACGCAGGCGGCTATGCTCGAGGCGATGCAAGAGCGGCAGGTGAGCGCCGGCGGCAAGGTTCATATTCTGCCGCAACCTTTCTTCGTTCTGGCCACGCAAAACCCGCTCGAACAAGAAGGAACCTACCCGCTCCCCGAGGCACAGCTAGATCGCTTTTTGTTGCACATCCGTCTCGACTACCCGGACGGCGCAGCCGAATGGGACATTGCCCGCCGCGTGACCACGGGTCAGCTCGGCGGCATCGCCCCCGTGCTCACGCACGAAGAGATCATTAACTTTCAGAACCTCGTCACCCGCGTGCCGGTCAGCGATCAGGTCCTCGGATATGCCTGGGCACTCGTGCGATCGAGCCGTCCTAATACGCCCGAGGCGCCTGAGTGTGTCAATCGTTGGGTCAGCTGGGGCGCAGGACCGCGCGGTTTATTAACCCTCGTCTCGTGTGCCAAGGCGCGGGCCGTGCTCTACGGCCGTTACCATGCCACGGTGGGCGATATTCAGGCGGTGATTAAGCCCGCGCTTCGTCACCGCATCGCCTGCAACTACGCGGCCCAAGCGGCTGGTGTGGCGAGCGATCAGGTGATCACCGAGCTGATGAATGCCGTGCCGGCCGACCGTAAGTACGAACGACCTGCTGCCTAACGAACCGCCGCGAGTGGACTATGACTGCAAGCAGCGTTTTGGCACGGTATCTGGATCCGGTCACCTTGAGCCGGCTTGCGCAGCAACGACTGGAGCCGCGCGGCCTGGTGCTCGGCAACTTGGCCGGAGCTCACAAGTCGCCGCTGAGCGGCTTCGCCGTGGAATTTGCTGGCCATCGCGAGTATGTGCCCGGCGACGACCCACGGCACGTCGACTGGCGGGTCTATTTCCGCCGCGATAAATACTTCGTCAAGCAATATGAGATGGAGACGAACTTCGTCTGCCATCTGGCGCTCGACTGTAGCGCATCCATGCGCTATGGCGAGGGTGACCAGCAAAAGCTGCTCTACGGCGCGCGATTGCTCACCACGCTCGGCCATCGCATTATCCAAGAACGAGACAAAGCGGCGTTCGCACTCTTTGATGACGAACTCCGAGAGTTCGTGCCGCCAGCAAATTCGATGGGGCAAATCCTGCGGCTGGTCGATCACCTCGGCGCTTTTGAAGCACGCCACAAGACCGATCTGTCGGCCAGCCTCAAAGCGCTCGTCGGCCGCACCTCTCGCCGCGAAATTGTGATGGTCGTGAGCGACTTCCTCACCGACATCGCCGCCCTGGAGCCGGTCATTCAGCAATTGCGTTACCAGCGGCATGAGATCGTGTTCTTTCAAGTGCTCCATCATGACGAAATCGTGTTTCCATTCGACGGTAGCACCCGTTTTTTGGGCTTAGAACTAGCGGACGAAATCCTTACCCAGCCCCATGAGCTACGCCGTGAATATCTGCGTGCCTTGCAGGCCCATCAGGACGAGTTCCGCGCTATCTGCGACCGCAATCGGGTCGAGCACGTGCTGATCGACACGAGCCGCGACATGGCCGCGTCGTTGATCGACTACCTGAACCAGCGTAGCCGCCGCCGGCGATAAATATGCGCCGTAAGCTGTACCCTCGCGAAACTTAGCGTGCGTAGCTAAGGTAGAATCGATCAGCACGATTCCTTTTCATTAGCCACGACGCGTCGCGGCTTACACGTCGTTCGAGTATATCGATTGAGATTGGGAGCAACGCATGTCACGGCACCTCGTTGTATTTCTATCGCTATCGCTCGTTTGTGCCTCATCGCAGGCATCTGATCCGGTGGTACTCAGCGGCTCGCTGGTGGATATCAACGGCCGGCAGCATCCTCTCGCCTCGCCGAACAAAGGGGGAGTGACGGTGCTGTTGTTCCTGGGGACCGAGTGCCCGGTCTCGAACAGCTACGCCCCCGAGTACCAACGTCAGGCGACGAATTACGCGGAGCGTGGTGTCCGATATTTTGGCGTGCATTGCGACCCCGACGTGTCGGCCGAGGTCGCGCAAAAACACGCTCAAGAGTATGCTTTAAAATTCCCGCTAGCACTCGATCATACGCAGCATTGGGCTCGTCTGGCTGGCGTGCAAACGATGCCGACGGCTGTGGTGCTCAATGCTCAAGGCGAGATCATCTATCGCGGCCGGATCGACAATCGCTATACGCTCGAAGGCAAGCGCCGCGTCGAGGCGACCGAACACAATTTACGCGATGCAGTCGCAGCGGTGCTCGAAGGCCGTTCGCCCCAGGTGGCGCAAACGCCCGTATTCGGTTGCCCACTGCCGCGGCGACGCGATTAAGGGGCGAGCAAATGCTTGACGAGCGCTTGGTTGGCGCTCGGGAACTCATACTCGCCAAGTTCACCTCGTGCCACCCAGCGAAACGGCGGCAGCGGCGTCTGCTCGGGATCGACAGGTGTGGCGCTGAAAAAATGCAACCGTAATCGGTCGTGATCGTACTGATGCACCACGCTGGGATACGCTGCGCCGATCACCACTTGGAGACCCGTCTCCTCCCCGCATTCGCGCTCGGCAGCTTGCTCGGGCGTTTCACCGGGCTGAATTTTTCCACCGGGAAACTCCCAGAGCCCGGCAAGTGGGACTCCCGCGGGGCGTTTGCCAATGAGAAACCGCTCAGCGTGCTCGACAACGGCTATCGCGATCTGAGTTGGCATCGTCGCGGTTATTTGTTGTCGTCGTCTTTGAACTTCGGGGCGGGCAGCAAATCCAGCCGAGGGTCGTTACCGCGCTCATTCTTGATATCTTTGAGCCGCGGTGAAAGCACGAGCGTCACACGGGTCTTGCGAGGCGGAATTCGCTCCGTGAAGGCTTCGAACAACAGTCCGCTATTCTCTTGGCTACTCTTCACCGGCACGTCGAGCATGGCGGTCACAAAATTCGAGACACAAATGAAGTCGCCATCCTCAGCTTGGTAGAATCGCTCTCCCGACTGGCGATCAACCCAAAAGCCGCTACCGGCAAAGACCCACGGATATTCCATTTCCTTGCCGGTCTTGCTCTGCCGCAACCATTGTTGGGCCCGAGCTTGCTGGCGTTGGCCTTTTTCGTCGCTCCAGTACAGTAACACGTCGACCTCAGTGCCGGCGGCGGCTTTATACTCGGGCAAGAACTTAACCGGATTGCCGGCCTCGGCTCCGACGGCAATCAAACCGGCATGGGCCAACTGGGCTTTGCAGTTAACCGCCACAACCGACTCGTGTTCCTTGGTGCGACGCAAACAGGCGAACATCTCCATAGGACCTTCGCGACGGACGATCTCGCCGACCAGAATGACCCGACGATTCGCTTTATCGACCCAAACTTCCTGCTCGGGCGCCAGACGAGTCAGGCCGGTTGTGTCGACCACCGGATCGGCTCCCCCGGCGGTCAGCAGAGGGCACGCAAGTACCAGGAACGAAACGACAAAAGTTCGGCGTCGCAACACGATGGCGAATCCTTTCTCTCAGGAAGGCACGACAGCAGACCCGGGGGCCGCTTTCAGCGTAGGGCTTTGTTACCTAGAATATGGCTTGGTCTTCTCACGCAGCCAGGGAACGATGCCCAACCATGTCACAGATTCTACCGCCCGACCTGGAACAACAAAGCGATTTTCCGGAGAGTTTTTTACCGCTCGACGGACATCTGCGCTGGACGGACAACGCGCCGTCATCATTACAGGAACAATCCGATTGGTCGCCCGAGGGGGCAGCTTGGCAACAGTGGTGCAAACACCTAAGTTCGCGGCGCACGCCGCGCAAGCTCGAACGCCTCTGGTCGCACGGCGAGTGCCCCTTGCAATGGAGTCGTCCGGCGATTGAGGAGTCCCGCGACGATCTGTCTCCCTTGGAACTGGTGGTTCAGTCCTGGATCAAGAACGAACGCTGGGCACATCATGCCATCGAACGCTTGACCGCGCAGGTCAACACATGGCTGGTCGATAGTGCCGTCGGCGGAGAACGTCTGGCCTACGATGCGCTGGCCTTCGCCTACGCGCTACCAAAACTCGTCGAGCAACTCGCGCCTCAGACTTGGTGGGCGCTGCTGGGCCGGTTGATCGATCTGAGTACCGAGCCGCGTGGCGATGAGCAAAACGAACTCGGAGCGTCATGGCAAGTCATGGCGGGCGAACTACCTCTGACGCTCGCCTATTTGTTTCCGGAAATTGAAAACACCCAGGAACTCGGCGATCGAGCGGGCGAAGTTCTATCGGCCGGGATCAACGAACTGCTTGACGAAGCAGCTCTGCCGCGAGCCGGTCGATCGGGCGTCACTCCCGCGGCACTCGTCAACGATCTCCATCACTTGCTCGCATCGTGGTATCGCTGCCGCACACTCCTGCCTCAGAGCCCGGCCGGTTGCTGGGACGAGTCCACGCAGACGCGACTCGTTGCAGCAGCGCAAAACTTATTTCGCCTGTCGCGCGACAATGGCACGCTTGCCTGGAGTGATACGAGTGCATCTGCACCCCACGCGCTGGCCTGGTTGCAACGACAAGTCGAGGCGCACGGCGACCGTCTCACCCGCCGCATGGCCGCCGCAGCCGTATCGAGTGACCGTCCATCGGCAAGTTCCGCGGACCCTTTGACGGCGCCGGTGCATGGCGAACGGTCCCGGCTAAGCGTGTTGCGCGCGAATTGGTCGCCACGAACGCCACGCGTGTTTGTGCTCGATCGCGGCGCGACGTTTCACCTCGAACTCGACTCGGGACGCGAAGTGTTGTTGAGTGGCCCCGTCGAGTCTGAAGTCGTTTGGAATGGCGAGCAACTCGCCCCTCAGGGGGTTTGGAACACGTCATGCTGGATTTCGGACGACGACGTTGACTATCTGGAACTGGAATTGCATTTGTCGCAGGGAGTGCGAGTGGAGCGGCATTTGTTGCTGTCGAGAACCGATCACTTCTTCTTTTGGGCCGATGCCGTGATCGGACCCAACGATGCAGCGCCTCCGGCTCAAATCGCCTATCGGGCGTGGCTCCCGTTGGCACCGGGAGTGGCTTTTCAAGGAGAAAAACAGACCCGCGAAGGTGTGCTGGTCGGTCGAAAACCTCGCGCCAAGGTCATGCCGCTCGCGCTCGGTGAGTGGCGCCGCGATACGCGATGGGGCGAACTTACCAGCGACGAGTCGGCGCTCATTCTCTGTCAATCAAACCCCGCCGGACAAGCGCTCTTTGCTCCCTTGTGGTTCGATCTGCGCTCGCAACGTTTCGACAAACCTTGCACTTGGCGTCAACTCACGGTCGCCGAAGAACGCGAGGTGGTCGGCCGTGATATGGCCGTGGGATATCGTGTGCAGGTCGGCAAGCGGAATTGGCTCGTCTACCGTTCACTATTTAATCGGATGAGTCGAACTCTGCTTGGGCATCACCTGTTTCATGAGTTTTTGACTGCCCGATTCACACGCCGTGGCGTGGTCGAGCCTCTGATTGCCATCGAACGGGACGACGCCTAAGTGATCGATCCGCAGGCGATCATTGCGGCGAATGTGGCGCGCGTGCGCCAGCAAATCGCAGCCAGTGCTGCGCGTGCGGGGCGATCACCTGACAGCGTGCGATTGGTGGCCGTCACCAAGTACGTTGATGCCGCGACGGCGCAGCCTCTGATCGACGCCGGTTGCTCGATATGGGGAGAAAGCCGCCCGCAAGAGCTGTGGCGCAAATGCGAAGCGCTCGCCAGAGAACCGATCGAGTGGCACTTCATTGGTCATCTGCAACGCAATAAGCTGGATCGAACGTTGCCGCACGTGCAGCTCTTGCACTCGGGGGACAGCATGCGACTGTTGCAGGCCGTCGATCAATGGGCTACTCAACATTCACGTACCATGCGCGTGCTTGTCGAGGTGAATGTCTCAGGCGACGCGACCAAGCATGGTTTCGCTCCCATCGAGCTGCCTGCATTGGGTGCCCAGCTCAACAATCTGCGAGCGCTGGACATACAAGGATTGATGACGATGGCTGCGAGGGAAGGAGACCTCGACCGGGCCCGTGACGATTTCGTGCAATTACGGCAACTGCGTGACGAGTTGCGCGTTGGTTGGCCCGATCGAATCCGCACTCTGCCCGAGTTGTCGATGGGGATGAGCGGCGATTTTGAGGTGGCTATTGAGGAAGGGGCCACGCTCGTGCGAGTCGGCTCAGCACTCTTCGAGGGGGTCGCATGAGCGTCCGGCTTGAGTTGCAAGGAAATGCGGTGGTGCTGGGGGTGAAAGCTCAGCCCGGGGCGCGTCGCAACGGCATCACGGGCGTGCACGACGGTCGCCTCAAGGTGTCCGTCACTCAGGTGGCCGAAAAAGGCAAAGCCAACACGGCCATTGTCGAGGTGCTCTGCAAGCGGCTCGACCTCCGCAAGCACCAACTGGAATTGATCGCCGGAGAAACGTCCTCGTTGAAAACGTTTCTCGTCCATCGCGTCACGCTGGACGAGCTTGTCTCTCGGCTCACGGCAGCCTTGGACGGAGATCAGAAGCTCGGTGGCTCAGAGAAGTCGTGATCGCCGTGAAGTCATTCGGACGAATGTCGCCGCCGACCCTTGCGGCCCGATGGTCCGAGCGTCTATTCTGCTAGTTTTCACGGTCGAGAGATTCGTTCTCTTGCCGGCTTGTGTGGTCCGTATCGTCCAGGAGCATGTCGACGATGTCTCGAGTAGCCCCCCGCTTGCTGCGGCGTGAAGACGTGCCGCAGGGCGATTGTCTGTGCGATCATTGCAGTGCCAAGTGCTGCCGCTATTACGCCTTGCCTCTCGATAAGCCCACCGACTTGCAGGACTTTGATTTCATCCGTTGGTTTATGATCCATGGACGCACGTGTGTCTTCACGGAAGACAAGACTTGGTATTTGCTGGTCTATAACGAATGCCAACACTTGCAGAGCGATAACCGGTGCGGCATTTACGAAACCCGGCCGCAAATCTGCCGCGACTACACGACCGACGAGTGCGAATTCGAAGACCGCTATGTCTACGATCGCTACTTCGAGGCTCCGGACCAGGTGCTCGAGTACGTCGAGGCGCTCGGCCTGGACAAGAAGCGAAACATTCGCAGTCGCGAGCCGGCCTTGTTGCCTATTCTCTAGCCCACGAGCAGGACGCTAATCTTGAACAAGCCACAGCTCATCGAACCGCGCACGCTCAAGGGCTTTCGCGATTATCTGCCCGAGACCATGATCCCGCGCGAGCGACTGATCGGTATCGCACAGCGCGTCTATCGGTCCTATGGCTTCAGTCCGATCGACACCCCCGCGCTCGAATATCTTGAAATCCTCACCGGCAAAGGGAGCGACGAGACCGACAAGCAAATGTATCGGTTCGAGGACCACGGCGGCCGCTGGGTGGGTATGCGGTTCGACTTGACCGTGCCGTTGGCGCGTTTCGCCGCTCAGCACTTGAACGAGATCGGCACTCCGTTCAAGCGTTACCACATTGCCACCGTATGGCGCGGTGAGAACACGCAGCGTGGTCGTTACCGCGAGTTTATGCAGTGCGACTTCGACACGATCGGCACAAGCTCGATTGTCTCCGACATCGAAACTGCGCTCGTCATCAACGATCTATTCCGGGCCATCGGCTTCGAGCAATTCACCATTCAAATCAACAATCGCCAAGTGCTTACCGGCTTGCTCGAACGCCTGGGCTTGGTCGAGAAATCGACCGACATTCTGCGGTCGCTCGACAAACTGGCCAAGATCGGCCGCGAGAAAGTGGCTGCCGAGATGGTCGAGGCGGCTGGCCTCACCGAGGTCCAAGCGGCCGAGGTGCTCAAGCTGGCCGAACTCTCAGGCAGCAACGACGACGTGTTGCGGGCACTCGAACCACTGGTCGCCGGCAGCGAGCGAGGTCAGCGTGGTCATGCGGCTCTACACGAACTCGTGCGGGCGGCCGTCGCGGCGGGAGTCTCGCCCGATCGGCTCAAGCTCGATGTATCGATCGCTCGTGGCTTGGACTATTACACCGGTACGATCTTCGAGACGACACTCGATCAACTCCCGGGGATTGGCAGCGTGTGCTCCGGCGGACGCTACGACAATCTGGCCGAGCTGTTCACGAAACAACAGTTGCCGGGGATCGGCGCGTCGCTTGGACTCGATCGCCTGCTGGCCGCGATGGAAGAACTCGGATTGATTGACAAGGTCAGCACACCGGCCGAGGTTTTCATTCCATTCTTTGAAGAGTCACGGCTGCACGACTATCTGAAACTAGCGGCCTCCCTTCGCAGCGCGGGACTGGGGGTCGAAGTCTATCCCGAGTGTAAAAAGATGGGGAAGCAATTGCAGTACGCCGATCGACGCGGCTTCCGCTGGGCGGTGATCGTCGGAAACGATGAGTTTGTCGCTCTCGCATGTCAGATCAAGAATCTATCGACCGGTGAGTCGCAAACCGTGGCGCTCGCCGATGCCGCAGCGACGCTGGTTGCGCAGCAGGTCAAATAATTGCGCTCGATAAAAGCTCTGGAAAGTCAACGTGATTGCCACGGTCCATATCCTCGCAACGCTCGATACAAAAGCGGCCGAGGCGACCTTCGTGCGCGACGCGCTCCGCGCGCTGGGGGTCGAATGCACGCTCATCGACACCGGCTGCCAGGGCACCTCGACGGTCGCGGCGGACATCGCGCGCGATGAGGTGTTTCGACTCGCGGGGACAACGTTGTCAGATGTCCAAGCCAAGGCCGATCGCGGCTGGGCCATCACGCAAGCGGCGGCCGGCGCGGCGCGATTGATTGTCGAGCGACACGCTGCCGGGCTCGTCCGCGGCGTATTAAGCCTCGGTGGCTCGGCAGGTACGACCATCGGCACGACTGCGATGCGAGTGCTGCCGCTCGGTGTGCCCAAGATCATGGTCAGCACGCTCGCCTCGGGCCAAGTGCGTCAGTATGTGGGTCAGCATGACATCTTCATGCTTAACACGATTGTCGATCTCGCCGGGGTGAACCGCATCAGTCGACTCGTGCTCAGTCAGGCTGTTCGCGCGATGGCCGGCTTGGTCACGCTCTCGACGCCGACAATTTCAGCGAATGATCGACCGCTCGTGGCGGCGACGATGTTCGGCGTCACCACGCCCTGCGTTGAACATGCTCGGCAGGTACTTGAGGCGGCCGGCTATGAGGTGCTCGTGTTCCATGCGACCGGGAGCGGCGGCGCGGCGATGGAACAACTCATCGAGACGGGTATTTTCGCCGGCGTGCTCGACATCACCACGACGGAATTGGCCGACGAACTCGTGGGAGGGGTGCTGAGCGCAGGCCCCGAGCGACTTACAGCCGCCGGTCGCCAAGGCATCCCGCAGGTCATTAGTGTCGGCGCGCTCGACATGGTCAACTTCCATGCTCCCGAAACGGTGCCGAGCCGGTTTCGCTCGCGTCAGTTGTATCGCCATAATCCGACGGTTACGCTGATGCGAACCACGGCAGAAGAGAACGCGCAGTTGGGGGTCGAGATTGGCAGTAAGGTTGCCGAAGCTCGGGGGCCCGTCGTGGTGTTGCTCCCCAAACGCGGCGTGTCGGCCTACGATATCGAAGGGGGGGTGTTCAACGACCCGGCCGCTCGGGCCGCGCTGTTG
>CAYLYE010000071.1:4718-26413 GCA_964387325.1 uncultured Planctomycetaceae bacterium | reverse complement strand
ATGAAGCCCATCCACAGCACCAATCGGCCGTCGGGTTTGAGCACGCGCCGCATCTCTTTCAGCGCGCGATCGAGCAACAGCACGTGATCGAGCGAAGTGGCGACGGTCAGCACGTCGAACGTCGCGTCGGGCCAGGGCAAAAACTCTGCCACGCCCTGCACGAATTCGAAGGGGTGAGGTGTCGACGGCGCGAGTGGGTCCACCCCCGCGATCTGCTGCGTTGGCACACTCGACAGATACGACGGTACATGCTGTGGCCCGCAGCCAATGTCGAGCACCAAGCCATTCAAGTAGGGCCGCAAGAAGCACTCAAAGAGCGCCGCCATCGGGTGTCCTTGCACGCTGCAACTATCGACCGGAAACCCTACATAGGCCGATGCATTCACGTCGAGCAGCCGCTTCCAGTGTGCGAAGGCGTGCGGCGCAAGGGTCTGCAATTGCTCAAAACTGCTGTTAAGTGTCACCGATCGATCAGGCTCGGGAACCACGATGCATGAGCGGACCGATTGCCCAAGTTGTTCGACGAGTATTCGACGTGACTGCAGCAGGTCATGCCGCAGGGCGCGCGTTTCCGCGGAAACGAGCACGCGCAACGTCGCTTCCAGGCTAGCCAATCGCTGTTCGATACCGGCAAGGCTGCTTTGAAGCCTGATGATCTCGTCTTGTGTACCCGATGAGCCCGCTTGTAATTTCGCAAGATGCGACTCGATCTTACGTAAGGCGCGCTCAATCCATGAGGCGGGAGCAACTTCCGTAGGAGCGCAATCTGGCAGCGTCGCTGTGGATGAACTTGTCATCACGAAGTGCGGACCTGAGAGTTTTTGGGGAGATGCCGATCGCCAGCTTGCTAGCATGCGCCGCACGCGCGCTGAAAGTATCGTTGCAATGTGTGCGAGTTGGGGCATGGACTGAATCTCTTGCGGTCCGCGGAGTGTGAACCGTACAGGTAAATCACGCAAAAAAGGACTTGCGGCTCAACCAACCGGTAAGCCGCAAATTGGACAGCCTGGGCAGCGAGATTTTCGGATCAATGACCTGCTTAACTTGATTCCAATCCACTGCTTGTGACCGAAATTGAGCAAAAAAGACTCGATTCAACCCTGCTAGCAAATCGCCTCGGTCGTAACCGAGATTGACGATTGGACCGCGGTCGGCATATACCAGTGGGACTTTACGCACCGCATGCGTGAGGTTGTTGAAACAGTGGACAAGGCTGTCCGCTGTTGAATCGCGAGAGACTTCGCCAAGGAGGGCGCGGAATGCCTAGTAGCAAGCCAGTTAATCGCACGTTTCCCGAATCAACCGATCGGTTAAGTGCTTCTGTAACGACAACGGATCAGCCCGCGTTGCATCCGCGTTACCGGCAACAAGTGCTCGACGCTCTGGCCGCTGCGGAAGCCGAAGCAGCCGAGACGGCTCCCCCTGTGATCGCCCCACGACGTCTGCTCTCAGGGCGGTGGAGTCGCGTGGGCCGAAATGTGCTCATCGTTTCGTCGCTCGGCGTAATCATCGCGGTCGTGTCGCACCCAGCGTTCCAGACGCGGTTGAAAAAATCGCTGGCCAAGCGCATCAAGCCGTTCATGACAGAGGTCATGAAAGAGGCCGTGGGGCCTTTGACTCCAGCTGCTCCACCGGTGACAGCAGCGTCTCCGTCGGCTCCGACTCAGCCAACCGCTCCGATTCACAACGTCGTTGCGACACGTCCACTGGCCCCTAACCTGACTGGCCAAGCCCCGGAACTGCGCGACCTACCTTATCCGTTTCATAATTACCTGACGGTCATTTCTGACTGCGACAACCAAACGTTTGAAGACCGGCAGAAAATCTACGCCATCGTCCATGATCGCTATCAGCTCAACATGGGAGATCAGGTTTTTATTTCGCAATCGCGACCAGAACCCGCCGCGCCGATTGATCTCGAGTGGCGTGACGGCAAAATTTCGCCCCTCGATTGGCAGAAGTTCTATGAGTTTCTTGTCTGGCACCGTCGCGGCTGGATTGACGCCGTGCATGGCTGGGGAGCCTGGTTTTGGACCTCAAACGATCAGAGTTGCGATGTGACATCGTCGGGCGAACCGACGTCGCAAACACTCAAGTTTGAACCCGTGTTGTCGATGCACCCGAGTAACCAGCATTATCTGTTGTTGCAGTATAAAACGTCGTCGCCCAATCTGGCCTGGGACATCGTTCAAGATGGCCAGTCATTGAGCGTTGTTCCGATACGCGATCTGCCGCACAGCATCAGCAACGGCACCGAGTGGACACCGGCTTATGTACTTGTGCCGCGAACGACACACTGCGAAGTCACGCTACGTGTTAAAGGCCTGGGCACGTTGAGCGTTCGACAGGTGGCGTTAACCAACGGCGGCCGGGCTCGCCTGCAAGCCGAGGCCGACTTTCTGCGTGAATACCACACGCGATTTGCCACATATATCGAGCACGGCAAAAACCGTCATGAGCTGGCCGTCGGTTCCATGCCCACACTGTATCCCGAAACGCGTCGCCAATTCATGGGGGACGATTCGATCGGCGCACCGACGACCTACATCCTTGATATTCTCGACCAGACGGGCATGATCTTTCTCGGCCCCTACAGTCGTACGGCAGGCCAGTACGATGCGATCAAGGCGAACGAACTCTTGCAGCCGTTCGTGTTCGCCGACGGCCGCGCGCGACACGGACTCGAACGATTCTCAGCTCAACCGCGTCCGAAGGACAATCCTCACGGCACGATGGGCCTGCTCAATTCGGCGTCTGAACCTTGGATGGGATTCAATATTGAAAAGCTGCTCGCAAAGAGTGTCCGTCGTGGCACGGGCGGAGCGGTCTACACGCACTGGGGCACGTATAACCCCAAAGACACGGGCCTCGGCGACGACTCTCAAGCGCAATTGGCTCGCCTCTCTGACGCCCATTACAATTTCACCGGTGAACGCAAACCGCACGAGCGGGTGTGGGTCGCTCCGGTCAGTGAGTTCAATTACTTCGCCCGAGCCATGCAGGCGGTCAAGGCAAACTCGATCTATGATCCGGTAGCGAACACGATTCAAATTCGCTCCTGGACCGACCCGCTCTCGCAGCAGGTGGTTCCGGCCATGAGATCGCGCGCCCATGGGCTCGGCAATCTCACGTTCTACGTGCGTGACGCAGCCACGGCGAAGCTATTGATCGACAACGTCGAATTCACCTCGATCGTTCGTAATCCGGCCGATGAATCCGGAGCGGAAAGCATCACGATCGTCGATGACAGCTCCCCCACGGTGGTCTTTAGCGAGCTTGATCTATTGCAGCGATTTGGCGACTGCGTGACGAGCAACGGCGAGTGCTACTTCCGAAGTCGCGGCGGCTATCTGAGCAGCCATGCCCTGGAACTAAAGGCCACGGACCAAGTCGCTTCGGCCGAATGGACGTTACCCAAGCTGAGCACGGCCAGCCACACCCATTTGCGTTTTGCTTATCGCAAAAGCAACGAGGACTCAAAAGTAAGTCTTCGATTACAACTCGCGGACGGCCGAACACTCACGGCAAGCGAGGCGGATATCGAAGGGAACGGCTGGCAGTTGCCCTGGCATATCGACACCGCATGGCATGATGTTGTGGTTCCGTTCGCGGCGCTGAGCCATGCCGAGTCGATGCAGGGCCCTCCGGTAGGCCCTGTGTCGTCGATCCGACTTGTCGTGCAGGGTGAGAAGGGGGATCAAGCCTACTTCGACCAAATTCAATTCATCCAACAACCCGTTCACCCGCTCCCCAACGACGATCGATACCTGGTGGCCGGACGAGTGACTCCGCCGACCGATGGAGTCAACGTCGTGCTCAACCATAACGATCGCGAACAGAAGACGACCACGGCCCATGGCGGCCTGTTCTTCTTCACCGAAGGTGTACCACGCGGCGCTCAGATCAGTCTCTACGCTCTACCAGCCGATGGAGCCAAACGATTTCCCATCACGGGACGCCTGCATGAAGTCTTCAAGGACGAGGTTGAAATGTCCATCGATCTCGCCGACATTCGCGACGCCAACGTCGATAAAGGACTCAAGCGAATCGATAAGGCGGTAAGCGAGATTCACCCGCAAGGAGGCTTTCGCTTCAAACCCAAGTCGATGTTCACCAACAGCGGACTCGCCGGAGCCGTCAAACAAGAATGGTGCAATACGCTGCAGATTAGTAATTTCGGATTTCTTGACAAGGATCGTCGCTTTCCGAATCCAGACGGTAACCGCCGTGTCGTCGTGCTGGGGCATTGCATTCCGTTCGGTCACAGTATGCCACGGGCGTTGCATGCCAACATCGTCGCCGAGGGGGTGCTGCGTCAACGACTGAGGGCCGACGTGGAAGTCGCCTCGCTCGCCGCCACGAACGTGAATTTTGGCCGTTTTTGGCCGTATTGGTCAACGTTCGGCAAGGATATGAAACCCGACGTCGTGGCCGCTACCGTTATGTGCGGCACCGAGATCATGGAGTGCGACCCGGATTTGTTGGCCAAGTTCAACGAGTACGACCCGCACCACTTGCCGCAACATTTATTCCGCACCAAGAGCGATGGCTCGCTGGAGGAAATTGAGCCTGATCCGGAGTATTTCAACTTCATTGGCAAGAATGCAGAACTCGCCAAGCTTCGTGCTGAAGAGAAAAAGATTGGCTACTACTACATGGAAGGGGTCGAGTGGCTCCAGATGTTGCACCGCGTCGATTTGCCACCGGTGGCCAACAAGGCGCTCGCACATTTTGAGAACGTCGCGAAGCATTATCGCGATGAACTAGCCAAGCAGAACTGCCGCTTCATGATTATCTTGACCGCTGAAATTCCACTGCTCAACTTTCGCAGCGAGACATGGAAAGATCCGCAAGGTAACGAACACCGCCGCAAACTCGCGGCCGAGCGGCTCGATGCGATTGCCAAACGTTTGGGCATTGGCTTCTGCGACCTGACCACGTACATCGAAGCCCATTACCCACAGACACAAATGACCGGCTGGAAGTACGACACGCATCCGTCGCCCTACGGCATGCAATGGTTTGGCGAGGGATTGGCCGACTATTTGCTTGAAACTCGATTTTTAGCCGACCTACCCTACAACGATTTGGAACGACGTGAAGAGTTGGCCCGCAACAGCCCAAAATTTGAAACCAAAACGAAATAACTCGGAGTGCAACTATGACCCGGCGAATACTGACCTCGACGACCTGGGGTCGGCTTTTGTGCTGCGTTAGCCTGATGCTCATCGGGTGCGCCAAAGAAGTTGCGGGCGAAAAACAACCGGTCGCCCCCGCGGCTCCCGTGAGCACCGAGGCACCGGCCCCTAAAACGGCTCCGGTCATTCCGGCGGCAACCAATCCTCCTGCCGACACCAAGCCTGCCGCAACGCCTGCGAAAAGCGAGCAACGCGCCGCGGATCTGTCCCCGGAACCGAAGAAGCCTAAAATTACGCTCACCACGCGCAAGGGGGAAGACAGTGTGATTTTAGTGATTAACTTTTGGGATGTGAAAGCCGAGCTGGCCGAGATGCCAGCCGCAGCGAAGCGAGACTTCTTATCGCAGAACTGCGTCGATCTTGCGATCGAGGCTGGTTACGACAAGGAACCAGACGTTAAGAACGTGCGACTCTACGCTTTTGTTTACGATGCCTCGGAGTACGATGCCGTGGGCATGAAGGCCGTTAATCAAATGGCGGTTTTCGACATCGAGACCGTCAAGCTCACCGACGTCAGCAAGCCCGTCGCTGAGCGTATGGCCAAGATCGAGTGGAAAGACAAGTCGCTGCAACGATAACGACGATCAACCATCAAACAGCGCCAGCAATTCTTGCTCTAGCTGCTGAGCGTCGGCTCGAATCGTTTGCGGGAGTCGAGTTCGCCGCCACTGGGATCGTCGAGCCACCGGCGCACTCGTCTTTGAGCGAACTTGCATGTAGTCCGACAAACTGCGCCCTTCGGTGTGCAAGACCTTTGCAACTTCATCCCACCAAGCGTCGTCGCTGCTCCAGAGAGATAGCGTGGGCCAGGACTCGAGTGTATCGAGATTGATGATTCCTCTAGTCGGTGTTCCTTCCATGGCGCGGATCCTTCCTGTGCCGGGGTCGCTGAGCTCACTTGGTCGTAGATATCTCGCGCCGCCCAATTGGGAGGCGCATCGCTGACATTGAAAAGTGCGGTCCGCCGCAAGACTCGTCGAGTTGCGGCGCTTCTTGATGAATATGAATAACGAACTCGAACGCTCCGGTTCGGATCACGTCACCATCGGAGAGCGGATACGAGACCCGCGCAGGCGTGCCGTTCACCGTCAACTCGGGACCTTCACCTAGCCAGCGTATCGAGACCCCGTCGTTGGATCGCAACACGTAGGCGTGTACGCTACCGAATCGTTCGTCCCCCAAGACCATGTCGCAATCGTCGGCCGAACCAAGCAGAAAAGCCTTGCGAGAAACGTTTCTCCAGCGGTGCTTGACTCTCCCACGGGTGATTTCCAGTTGAACCGCCCCATTGAAATCACCGTCATCCGTGAGGGCGTCGTGATTCGGATTGTGGATGTTCAGTTCCAGGCCCATGCTCGTCTTGACTCCGGGTGCAAATGGATCGTGCCAGCATTAGTCTTCGGCACAACGACGGCGCAAGATGAGCAAGCTCAGGCGAGTAGGGTAATTATTTTGGTCCCACAAGTGCGCGAAGTTATCTGAGATCTACCTGTCAGGTAACTTGAGACGGGGTTAAACACGTCCGACTGTAAGGGTTATTCCCGACAGCAGTCGTTGCCCACTCACCGTGAACGAAAACGCTTGGCTTGAGCGATTACGTCGAGCCCGACACGCTCGCTCCAGCGGGCGATGAGTCGTCGAAAGGCGTCACCCACTTTGCCGTCTGCGATCGGACGACCGTTGACGCTCGTAACCGGTAACGCACAAAACGGTGTGCTGGTGAGGATGATCTCATCCATATTGAGCAATGGCTCGACGGCCACCTCGGCCTCGTCCTTCGAGAAGTGATCGCGTTGCGCTAACTCCCAAAGAACGCGCTGGCTGATCCCCGACAGGGTGCGACTCGCCGGAGGCGTGATCCACTGCGAGTCCTTGAGCATGACGATGTTGGCCGTCGGTGTCTCGTTAACAAAGCCATACTCGTCAAGCAGCAGCGGTCGACTGCCTGGGGTGCGTTGACGAGCCTGCCGTTCGGCGAGTGCGTAATGCATTCGACTTCGGCACTTCATGGTGGCGGGCCAACTCGCGGTCGGAACTTGGCGAATGTCGACCACCGTGAGCGCATCGCCTGTGCAATATTTGTCGGCCCAGTTGGCAAAGGGCAACGGGTAGGTGTGGAGCGCCAAGGTAGGTCCGAGCGTTTCCCCCATTGCCATCGTGGCATATAAGCCGGGCGTCACGAACATTGACAAACCGAGATCGTCTCCCGGTTCAAGCAGTCGCCCGTTGTGCGCCACCAACTCATGGGCCGTGGCGTCGAGTTGAGCACGCGAGAGTGGTAATTCGATCTCGATGATGCGTAGTGATTGCTGGAGCCGATCGAGATGGGAGTCGAGTTGAAACAACTCCCCGCCGAAGGTGCGTAGCTGCTCGCTGACGGTCGCCCCCTGAACAAAGCCTGCGTCGGCAACACTGATCCGCGCCTGCTCGGCTGGGATGAACTGACCATCGAGATATGCCAGAGGCCCGGTCATGAGCAGTGTTTCCGCTGCGCGGACGGCTTATTTGCCGCAGTAGTCGATCACGCGGGCGATTTCACTTTTCAGATTAGCTCGTCGGACAATGCGATCGACAAAGCCGTGTTCTAAGAGAAACTCGCTTGTTTGAAATCCCTTGGGAAGCTCGATGCGAATCGTGGCTTGAATCGTGCGTGGTCCAGCAAAGCCGATCAGCGCTTTGGGTTCGGCAAAGACAATATCACCGAGCGAAGCAAAGCTGGCCGCCACGCCCCCCATCGTGGGATTCGTCAGCACGGAAATATAAAGTCCACCGGCTCGGTCATATCGGGCCAGTGCCGCCGAGACCTTGGCCATCTGCATGAGCGAGAGGATCCCCTCGTGCATCCGGGCACCGCCACCCGAGCCGCTGACGATGATCAGCGGCAACTGCTCTTGAGTGGCGCGCTCGATGAGTCGAGTCAGCTTTTCGCCCACGACCGAGCCCATGCTCCCCATGATGAATGCCGAGTCGGTGACCCCGAACGCCACGCGACGAGCGCGGATCATGCCGCTACCGGTGAGGATGGCATCCTTCATACCGGTCCGAGCTTGTTCTGCCTTGAGCTTTTGTGCGTACGGCCGCTTGTCGACAAACCCGAGTGGATCCGTGGGCTCTAAATGCGCATCCCACTCTTCGAATGTCCCCTCGTCGAGCAACTGCGCAATGCGGTGCGGCGCCGAGACATAAAAGTGGTGGTTGCACTCGGGACAGGTCCCCAACTGCTCTTCAACCGTCTTGCGATAGACGGTCTGATTGCACCCAGGGCAGCCTAGCCAGAGGCCTTCGGGAACTCCTCGCTTGGGTCGCAAACGGGGTGCCGTTATGGTCGGTTCAGTCACTGTCGACATGGTTGGGTCACTCGTGGCCATGCTCATCACCTCAGGACACGCAGGTGGTGCCGTTTTTCTTATACCGGGGATTATGTTTCCGCCAAGAGGTAAATCGTCACGCTGCGATGGGTCAACGGGCGGCGGTCGGGACCTTGGGCTCAATCAGCTCCCAACGCGGACGTTCGGCGCCGGCCTTCCAGAGGTCTCCCAGCTCAGCGTGACCAAGCTGGACTCGTACGAGGCTCGCCAGGGGTTCTGGAACCACGATCGCGATGCGCCCTTGCTTGTACTTCTTGAACAACCGAGCCAGAGCGGCCTGAACACGCTCCTGGGCATCGGCGAGGGTCTCCCCTTCAGGGGGGCAGACACTCTCGGGCTGCTCGTGCCATTGGCGGTAGACCTTGGGCTGCTTGCGCCGAATTTCCTCGATCAAGGTCCCCTGCCAGAGGCCGTAATCGAGGTTCTCCAGATCGTCGATCGGCTTGAGCTTGAGCTCAAGAGCCGAGGCCAAGCGCTGGGCGGTCTGCCAGGCCGGCTCGTGCTCGGGTGAAAAAATCAACTCGATTTCGAGCGGTTGTAACTCGGCCACCATTTGCTCGACCTGACGCATCCCTTCGTCGTTGAGCGGAACATTCAGGCGACCTTGAACACGGCCCTGACGATCGTAGTCCGTTTCACCAGGGCGAATCAAAACGAGGGTTAACATTTTTGAGACTGAGAGGGGTAAACTTGTTGTGCAGCGGCCAAAAGCCGTTGCGTGCTTGACGCATAGTCTGGGGTACCAAAGATGGCCGACCCGACGACCAACCAACGAGCGCCGGCTCGGGCGCAGTCGGTAATCGTCGTCGCATTAACACCGCCATCCACTTCGAGTCGCAGTCGTCCGCCGGTTCGAGCACGGAGCTGTTGGAGCTTGTCGAGGGCCACGGTGTCGAATTTCTGCCCTCCGAAACCGGGCATGACGCTCATCACGAGCACTAAATCGCAGAGTTCCAAATAAGGCTCGATCGCCGTGAGTGGCGTGGGGGGGTTCAGGGCGAGCCCCGCCAAAGCTCCGAGTCGGCGAATCTCGGTCAGTGCGAACGTGGGGTCCGGCAGGGCCTCGATATGCACGGTCATTACGTCAGCCCCGGCCTCGCGGTACCGCCGCAGATAATCGTGCTCAAGGACATTGCCTACCATCAGATGCACGTCGAGCGGCAGCCGTGTGAGCCGACGGCAACTCTCGACCAACGGAAGACCGTACGAGAGATTCGGCACAAAATGCCCGTCCATCACGTCGAGATGCAATGCCTCGACGCCAGCCTGCTCCAAGCGGCGAATTTCCGCTTCAAGCGACCCAAAGTCGCACATCAACAACGACGGCAAAATCAGCGGCCGATCGTCGTAGAGCACATCGAGAGACCGGAACATGAAAAACGAATCATGCTTAATCACACGATCCGTAATGAGCCACGGGTTCAGCGCCCAGCAGGCTGAAAGCGACCGTCTTGCGACGCTCTTTGCAACCTGTGGGCGACCCTTCGATTCTACCAAGACTTGGGCAACTGAGCAGCGCAGTGACGCTGGATTTTGTATGTCATTTAAGGGCAATGACTTAGGGTTACGCGACACCCGCATTACGAAGCGGCTTCGCGGACGATTCGATCGAATCTCAGGGCCCCTTTTGCGCCACGATCTCTACAACTGTTGCGACCGGACAAGCTCCGCCCCCTTGATGGACAAAATGTCATCCTCTCGATGGCCATTTATGAAATAGGGTTAGCTGGGCTCCTATGCGCCCAGCGATACCCCCTCGCGCGTGATTCCGATCATCGAGATGAGCACAATGTCGTCCACGGCCACCGAATCAGCGATACCTCAAACGCTTGACCACCCCATCAATCATGGACCCGTACAGAGAATCGCCACCTATATTTTCAGCCGTGGAAAGCCGTTGTTCGCCTGGCTACACCGTAGTACCACCGAGAGACTGCTCGACCATGCCGTTCTGATCTGTCCTCCCCTCGGCTTCGAGCAGACGCACTCGCATCGTAGTCTTCGTCATCTGGCCGACTCGCTTGCCCGGCAAGGAATCGCGGCCTTGCGGTTCGACTGGCACGGCACCGGTGACTCATCGGGGAGCGACGAAGAGGAGGGGCGTTTAGAGCATTGGACCGACAACGTTCGCGACATGCTCGATTGGCTGCGGCAAGAGCAAGGTTATTCTCAGGTAAGTGTCGTGGGGGTACGCATGGGCGCCCTGCTGGCTGCCGAAGCGTTGCGTGACAACGAGTGCGAAAATCTCGTGTTATGGGCTCCGGTCACCACGGGCCTTTCCTACATGCGACAAATGCAAGCGATCGATCTGATGGCCGAGGTCCGCCCGATCCCCGCCGACGCCGCCCCAGGTGACGTCGAGGCGGCGGGCTATTTCATGACCGAGTCTACCCATCGCGAACTGTCTCAAGCGACGTTTCTGCAATGCCAGCCACGTTGCACACGAGCCTTGCTCGTGTCTCCGTTCGATAAGAGACTCCCCGAGCGTTTGTCGTCGGTGGGGGTCGACGTCGATCAAATCACGGTCCCCGGCTATGCCGAGATGATGGCCGAGCCGCAATTCGCCGTGGTACCTCGACAAGCCATTGAAGAGATCACGACGTGGCTGTATCAGCACGCGCAGCGTGTGGGCGAGCCTACCGTCCAGCCCCGCTCGGCTGCATTGAACACCGCTGTCGAGATGCCCTATCCAACACAGACGGCCACCGCGGCCGAGGGTGGCCTTTCGATCCGAGAACATGTGTGGTCGATCGCCGGAGAGGTCGATTTGTTCGGTATCGTCAGTGAGCCTGTCGAATTATCCAACGCGTTACCAACCATCCTGATACCGAACGTGGGTTCATCGCATCGCATTGGCTCGGGACGGCTCATGGTGCATCTAGCGCGACATTTGGCCGCGCAAGGTTTTCGATGCGTGCGATTCGATCTGCATGGCCTCGGCGACAGCATCATGGCCGACTCGACGAAAGAGAATCACCCTTATCCGGCAACCACATTTCGCGATGTGCAACAGGTGTTGCAACAACTCAAACAAGCATGGGGAGTCGAACGCTGCGTCATGCTCGGGCTGTGCAGTGGGGCGTATGCGACATTTCAATCGACCGTTCAGCTCGACGACCCGATGCTCGTTGAAGGAGTCTTGATTAACCCCCTCACCTACTATTGGAAGGATGGGATGTCGATTGCGTCGACGGTCGCACGTCCCGTTGCACAAACCGTTCAGGCCGAGCCTGCTTCAGCAGGGCTGATGTCGCGACTCAAATCTTTTTTCACCCGATCCAAGGCGACTGCGTCGAGTCTCGAACAACACACCGTCACCGCGCCGAACTCGTTGCCGGGGCATCCTCGTCGAGACGATCTCAGCAGCGATCTGCGGCGGGTCGTGGCGCGCGGACGAAAGCTGGCCCTGTTCATTGCCGACAGCGATCCAGGCTATAGCCTGATGACACACCACGCGCCCCACGAGACGGCCGCGATGCTTGCGGCGGGACAACTCGATCTGATTCAGATCAAGCAAGGGGATCATACCTTCTCGCGGCGCGTACCACGCTACGAGTTGATCGAGCAGCTTGGACAGTACCTGCGGCGCCGCTACCAAACGTGACCTGACCGGATCACTTCGAGCCGGCTTCGAGTTTCTGCATGATCGGCACGAGCCGCGCGAGCAGGGCTTTGTCCGCATCGGTTTTGACGAGTAGCTTGGCCTGCTCAAAATCGGCTTTTGCGCCTGCGGCGTCGAGCGGTGAGCGCGTGGCTCGTTGTTCTGCTCGCAACAAAACGAACCGGGCATTGGCCGGTTGTGCCGCGATCGCTCGACTCAGCAAACTGTCGATTTCGCGATCGATTTGCGCGATCGGCCAAGGTGCCTTATACCGATCGACGAGCAGGTGGGCGAATTCTCCGGCTAATGCCCCGGCGGTGGGCCCTGAGGTGGATTCACTCAACGCTGTTTTCAGGACCGAGTTGTACAACTCAATGAGTTGACCATCCTCGTATTTGCCGGTCCGCAATAGATCGACGCAGCGCACTAACCCGGCGAGCCCTTCGACGCGGTTCAGTTTGTAGTTCAACATCCAAATATAGAGTGCATCGGGCCCCAATTCGGCGGCGCTGTACTCCGCCAACGACGCAATCGAGGCCGTGTTCGACCGCGCCGGGAAGTATTGAGCCAACGTTAGATTGACATGCTCGCCAACCGTCGGAGGTTCATTGCTGATCGTCGCCGCAAAACGCATCCATTTTTGGACATTCTGAATATCGTAGGCCGTTTTGTAAGGACTGGACTCGATATTTGACAGCAAGGCGGCGCCTTCGATCTGACGCTTGCCGCGCGCGGCGTCGACCAAAACTTGGCGAGCACTTTGTTGCCGAAAAGGTGCCATCAATGCCGTGGGACGCACGCCATTCTCATAGGCCCGCATGATCAAATTCGCCGCATCCTGAGCCCAATCGCTTAGGTCGCCAACCTTGGCGGCGGCAGCCGCTTGTCCGGCGACGTAATTCAAATAGGGTTCGCTCACTCGCCCACTCGCCCGCTTAATCAGTGACTTTGCCATCGTCGGCGGGATACGCTGACCGAGTTGCATCAGCGCTTCCACACGTGCCGATTCAAGCCGCATGTCCTGATCGTTCGAGGCAATTGCCTGCGCAGCGGTTGCATCGGCGAGCAATTCTTGCCATTGCTCATTGGTGGGACGAGTGGGGTCTTCGAGACGGGCTGTGATGCGCGGCGCCCAGACATTGCCGCCATAAATGTCTCGGAGCATCCGATAAAGCTCGATTCGATCGGGCTCGGCTTGAATCGCAGCTTGTAGGTACTCGATTCCAGCGCTGCGATAAGCATCGGGGTCATTGCGTGATAGGACCGTGACCGCCTGACAAAGCATGCCACGCAAGTCGGGTCCCACGAGCAACTCGACGCGCTGCGCCTCGGTCAAGGCAGCTTGACGTTGCGCGGCACTACTGGTCGGGCTGCGCAGCTTAATCAAGGCGTCGAGTGCGGCGGCCTCGAAAGCGGGCATCGACTGAGCGTCCGCGATCAGCTTGACAAGTTGATCGACCGTTTCTTGAGCCGGACCCCAGCGTTGAGCTTCCATCTCGAACAAAGCTTTGCGCGTCAGCATGCGCGGCTGTAACGAAGGCACGGCCGCGAACAACGAATCGTAGCGCGAATCGAACACCGGATCGCGATCGTCCTCGAGCCACAGATGCACGGCTTGCTCGATAAGCCGACGGCGTGTTTGCTGTAACGACGATTTCTCGGCCGGTGACGGCGACCAAGGGGACTCGACCGACACGTTTGAATCATCAAGTATTTTCAAACTTAACAATGACTGCAACGCGGACTCGCCGCGTAGTTGTCCGGCGAGCAAGTCCAAACGCAGACTCAACAGGCCTGCCAACTCACGCTGGGGTTGTGCAAGATTGCCCGAGGAAATTGTGGCCTTCAGGTCCTGTTGAGCGGCCGCCGTTTGCCCCTGGGCCAACAGCGCACGAGCGCGCAATAACAATAGATCGGCCGATGGAGGAAGCCGATCCATCATGGCCTTGCACTGGACCACGGTCTCGGCGAACTGTCCCTGCCTAAACGACTCGAATGCCAAATCCAGCAATTGCTTTCGCACAAGACTCAATCGCTGATCAATTTGCTGCGACTGCTCGGTGGACAACCCCGTCGGGGGCTTGAGCAGAATGTCCAGGGCCCGCGACGGATCTTTCGATTGCCGAGCATTGTCGGCCGACGTGAGGAAGTCGCTAAATTTAGCCCCATTGCTCGGAGCCTTCGGACGCGTGGCGTCCGACAACAGCCGCGAAGTCTGCGCGTCACCCGGAAACACTTTCAACAACGCCTCGATCGTTTGCCGCGCCTCGTCCGGCTGTGATTGACTGATGGCCTGCTGCGCTGCACTGAGCCATTGTGTTCGCAATTTTAGCCGCCGGTCGCTGAGTCGGCCCTGCCAATCGTCGCGCGCAGGGGTTGTGCCGCGCGTACGATCGAGCAATGCGATCGCCTCGCCAAATTTCTTGCTCTCAACAAGCGCGTCGATCTGGGCCTCGGCCTGCACGAGTTGATCCAATTGAGCTTGCTCTAGGCGTGAGGCGGCCAGCGACGCCATCCATGACCACCCGATCAGGACGACGATCAGCAGAACTCCAACGCCCGAGCCGATGTAAGCAAGCTTCCTACGATTTTCAACCTGAGTCAGCCAGTTGCGGCGCGGGAGACTTTGCTGGGTGGCCTGGGGCGGCGGCCCGGTCCGGTCGATCGATCCACGCAGCGATGAGGACCGAGCGTCAGGAGGTGGCGAGGTAATGGTGCGTGGCGTGACACCGTGATTCACTCCCCCCCGGGTCTGTCGCAAGTGCTCGTGCGGCATCACGCCCGGGGGCGCGTCCGTATCGAGGGTCGCAATAAAGCCCGGCACTTCCAGATCCTCATCATACGGAGAACCGGCAAGCAATTGCGCCTGGGGATCCGACTGAAACGCTCGCTGCAATGCACGCGCAAAATCACGACACGTGTTCCAACGTTGATCCGGATTAAGCGCCGTGGCGCGACGAATCACCTCGCGTTCATAAGGGGGCAACCGTTGCAAGTCGAGGTGGCCGGTGACGTGCGTATTCATCAGGTCAAACGGACTGAGCCCCTCGTCGAATGGCAACGCTCCGGTTCGCAACTCAACGTATGTGATCGCCAGCGAATATTGATCGCTCTTGATCGTCGGCTTGCCGCGAAACGATTCCGGAGCGGCGTAGGCCACGGTCATCGGCGCCATCGAGGTCTTGCGCAACGTCTCGACCGCCCGGGCAAGACCAAAGTCACAAACCGCTGCGGCGTCTCCCACGACCAAAATGTTGTGCGGCTTAATATCGCCATGCACGATACCAATTTGACCGTTCAGAAAATCGATCCCGCGCGAGGCCCCTTCCATGTAATCGAGCAATTCTTGCGGCGGTACGCCGGGCAGTCCTTCGTGGCGCACTTCTTGTAATCGCTTATGGAGACATTTGCTGCCCAGTCCCATGACGACGATCAGTTCGACCGGTCGAATGAAATTCTGGGTTGGTTGCGTGTTCTCGGCCGGATTACCAGACGAGTCTTCGGACCATCCCAGCGCGACCTCGTCGATCAGCTTTCCCTCTTCATCCTTGAGCCAATAGCCATGCAACGGGACAAGATTCGGATGGTGGCACTTTTTGACCAAACGCAGGGAACGGAATTCCTGCACACCCTGCTGACCGGTGAGGTCGATGATCTTGACGGCAACTTCAGTACCACCGGGTCCGGAGCCTTTCCAGACCTCGCCAAAGCCCCCCGAACCGAGGCAAAACTCGATCCTGTAGCCCGGCACCGGCTCGTTGTGCGGCTTATAGCGGTGGAACGTGTTGGTCATAAAAGGCCGCAGGCTTAAAAATGCGGCGAGAATGGGCAAATCGGCAGATGTTTCAGCCTACCGCGACTTGGCCATTGCGGCAAGCGAGCTCGTCACGATTCGGAAGGATCGTACCCTCTCGATTGCACCTCTCGGCTGGCTGGGGAGCTGAAAGCCCCTGGCAATCTCCCTGCGATACGATGAGCGACCATTGTCAACCACCGACAGGTTCGGTTATATTACGAAGCTTCCCTTTACGGGCGTGGCGCTTACGGTGCGCCTTGGCCGACATGCGGGGGTTTGTGTTTTTTGGATGAGCGCGACGGATCAGTCCCGTCGGGCCTACGTGAGTTATGTTCGATTCCTTGCAAGAAAGCCTCGGCAACGCGCTTCGCACGCTGACCGGCAAGGCTGCGCTCACAGAATCGAACATGCGCGACGGCCTGCAAATGGTCCGTCAGGCCCTGCTCGAAGCCGATGTCAGCTATCAGGTTGTGCAAGACTTCATGGACCGGGTCGCCGAACAGGCGATCGGTGAAAAAGTCCTGAAATCGCTCAATCCTAGCCAGCAAGTCGTTGGCATCGTCCATGAGGAACTCAAAAACCTCATGGGCCCGGTCGATCACTCGTTCCACTTTAAGAGTGCGGGCGAGGTTTCGATCTTGATGATGTGTGGCTTGCAGGGGTCCGGCAAAACGACCACCTGCGGCAAGCTGGCCAGCCTGATTCGACAAAAAGGCCGGCAGCCGATGCTCGTCGCCGCCGACTTGCAGCGCCCCGCCGCTGTCCATCAGCTCAAGGTGCTGGGCGAGCAGATCGGTGTCCCGGTCTATGCCGAAGACGGCGCACAGGACCCGGTCTCCGTTTGCCACCATGCGGTCGAACAGGCCAAAAAGCTCGGCGCCAATGTCGTCATCCTCGACACGGCCGGCCGACTGCATATCGATCAAGAGTTGATGGAGCAGCTCAAGCGGATTGACCGCCGCTGCCAACCCGACCAGGTTTATCTAGTCGTCGACGGCATGACCGGCCAAGACGCGGTCAACAGCGCTAAGGCGTTTAACGAAGCGCTCGAGCTCGACGGCCTGATCATGACCAAGCTCGACGGTGACGCTCGCGGCGGCGCTGCGCTCTCGGTCAAGGCTGTGACCGGCGTGCCGCTCAAGTTCATGGGGACCGGCGAGCACCTCGACGCCATTGAGGAGTTCCACCCTGACCGCATGGCCGGGCGTATCCTCGGCATGGGCGACGTGCTCACACTCGTTGAGCAAGCGCAGCAAAAGTTCGACCAAGAAGAGATGGAGCGGCAGCAGGCCCGGCTGCAAAAAGGGGAGTTCACACTCGACGATTTCCGCCGCATGATGAAGCAGACCAGTAAGCTCGGTCCGCTCAATAAGATCATGGGCCTGATCCCCGGCATGGGCCAGTTCTCCAAGATGCTGCAAGACGGAGATCACGAAAAGGACATGCGCCGCCTGGGAGGCATCATCGACTCGATGACCCTCGACGAGCGCCGCCACCCCGACAAAATCGACCAAAGCCGCCGCCGTCGCATTGCCCAGGGGGCAGGCGTCGAGCCAGCCGAAGTCAACCAGCTCGTCAAGCAGTTTGACGTGATGTCGCACATGATGAAAAGCATGTCGTCGATGGGCATTCGCGATCGGATGCGCGCCATGCAAGAGATGCAGCAAGGCGGGATGCTGAACCCGGGCGCGGCACTGTCTCGCCCCAAGGGAAGCACCGGTAAACGCCTGTCGCCGGAAGAGAAACGCCGCTTGCAAAAAGATCGCGAGCGCGAGGCTCGGCGCAAGTTGCGCGAAGAAAAAGACCGCCGACAAGGCGCAGGACCCGACGCCACCGCGTCGAGTTGACAAGTCACTAAGTTAGATCTGGATACGTTTGTAGTTCACCCAGCAGTTGACCGAATCGAGCGATTTAAGAAGGAGTTCAATGTGGCCGTTGTGATTCGCATGAAGCCGATGGGACGTAAGCATCGGCCGTATTACCGCATTTGCGCAACCGACTCGCGTCGACCTGTCGATGGCGCGGTGCTTGAAGAACTGGGCACCTATGACCCGATGATCAAGGAAACCGACGCTCGTGTGACATTCAATCACGATCGGCTCCAGTACTGGCTGTCGACCGGCGCAAAGCCGAGCGACAAGGTCAAGGTCCTGATCAAGAAGTACGGCCCGAAGGGGACGCACGTCGACGCTCAGACCAAGGCCCGCGAGTTGCTGTCGATGCCGAAGGTCGTGCCTCCCGCAGGCGAAGCGGTGTTCACTTACTCGCCTAAGTCGAAGGACGCACCGGCCGCCGAGGCCCCCGCGGAGTCGACCGAAGCGGAAGCGCCTGCCGCGACCGAGGGTGGCGAGTAACCTTGTCCACGGCTTGATTCGACCATGCGGTTCGACGTGCTGACCCTGTTTCCGGAGATGTTTCCGGGCTACTTAGGTCAGAGCTTGTTGAAGCTGGCCATCGAGCGTGGCTTGGTTGATGTGCAGTTACATAACTTGCGTGATTGGTCGACGGACCCGAAGCACCACAAGGTAGACGATCGCCCGTTTGGGGGTGGTCCCGGTATGGTGCTGATGGCTCCGCCCATGGTGGCCTGTGTCGAGTCGGTCCGGCTTTTGGGTGACGAGCCGGGCCACTTGATCATGCTCACACCCCAAGGGCGACGGCTCGATCAGCAAGTGGTCGAAGAGTTGGCCACGAAGCGACGCTTGTTGTTGCTCTGTGGCCGGTATGAAGGATTTGACGAACGAGTCAAGAGCGTGTTGCAGCCGGATGAAATCTCGATCGGAGATTTTGTGCTCAACGGCGGTGAAGTCGCGTCGATGGTCATCATCGACGCGGTGATTCGCCTAGTTGACGGTGTGCTCGGAGACGAAAAAAGCAGCGCTGAAGACTCGTTCACCGGAGAAGGACGATTACTTGAGTTTCCCCAATTCACTCGCCCCCGCGAGTTTCGCTCACTAACCGTGCCCGACGTGCTGCTTAGCGGAGACCATGAGGCGATTCGCCTGTGGCGCGAGCAACAGCGTGTCGAGCGAACGCGACTACGTCAGAAAGGAAAACCATCATGAGCATGAAAATCCTCGAGCTGGTCGAAGCCAGCAGCAAAAAGGATGTCATCCCCAAATTTGAAATCGGCGACACGGTTGACGTGCATACCCGAATTCTCGAAGGGGACAAAGAACGCATCCAGATTTTCAACGGCACGGTGATCGCCCGCAGCGGTTCCGGAACCCGCGAGATGTTCGTCGTTCGCCGCATTGTGCAGGGCGAAGGGGTCGAGCGCAAGTTCCCCGTCCACTCGCCAAAAATTGCCAAGATCGAAGTCAAGCGTAGCGGCGTAGCCCGACGCGCCAAGCTCTACTACCTACGCGATCGTATCGGCAAGAAGCAAAAACTCCGCGAACGTCGTACGACTGCCGAGTAGGACTGGGACTCGCGCGATCATGTGGGCTGACCTCAAACGGTGGCTGTCAGGGCTCTGGCCTTGGCAGCCACGGTCACTGGGGCAGCAAGGCGAGCGGCTGGCGGTCAAGCATTTACGCCGACTCGGCTACAAAATCGTCGGTACCGGCGTGCGCAATTCGCTGGGCGAACTCGATATCGTCGCCGTCGATGGCCGCACGATTGTCTTTGTCGAGGTCCGCTCACGTAGCGGTGTCGAGCATGGGCATCCGGCCGAGACCGTCGACGCTGCCAAGCAACAACGGCTGACTCGATTGGCGCTCGTGTATCTCAAGCGCCGCCGCCTGCTCAACTATCCCGCCCGCTTCGATGTCGTCACGGTCATCTGGCACGGCGAGCATCAACCGCCGACGCTCGAACACTTCCGCGCTGCTTTTGAGGCCAGCGGGTTTAACGGCCTCTACAGCTAGCAAATGCTGGCGTCGGCCGTCGGCTTCTGGATAATGGGCTTGGCTATCCTGCCAGGCGATGACGGAGTTTGCCCGCCGTGCTTTTTGTGCAATTGGTGATCAAGAATCTGCTCAAACGACCGGTGCGATCCACGCTCACGGCGCTCGGTATCGCGATCGCCGTCATGGTCATTGTGGCCATGCTCGGGGTGATCGACCGCTTCAAACAATCCATGTCGGCTGTTCTCGAACGCAGCGGCGTCGACTTGGTCGTGGAGCGAGCCGGCCAAGTCCTCCGCCTGAGCGGATCACTTGAACAATCGCACGCCGCTGAACTTGCCAAGCTTCCCAATGTGGCGCGGATCAGCGCCGTGCTCGGTGATGTCATCACCGGCAGCGACTTGGGGGCGCTCGGCATGATGGTCTACGGCACGATGGCCGACAATTTCATGCTCGAGTCGCTGTCCATGTCGGACGGTCGCCCTCTCACCGCTCAGGATGTCAACGGGGCGATGCTCGGCTCGCTGCTCAGTCGCCAAACAAAAAAGTCCGTCGGCGACACGATCGAGATCGAAGGACACCCATTCACCATCGTCGGTATCTTCCAAAGCCCACATTTGATGGAAAACTCTTGCGCCTATGTGTTGCTGCCAACGCTGCAAAAGATCATGGACCGAACGAATCATGTGACGTCGTTCCAGATTGGACTCGCGGACAACGTCACCGATCGCCAAGCCGCCACGCTCGCGCTCAAGTCACAAATCGAGGCCCTCAAGGACGAACAAGGACGATCGCTGGGATTGGCTGCCACGCCGGCACGCGACTACTCGGCCAGCCTCAACGAGATGCAATTCATCGACGCGATGGCCTGGGCCACCAGTTTGGTCGCACTCGTCATCGGCACGGTGGGAACCCTGAACACGATGCTCATGTCGGTGTTTGAGAGGACCCAAGAAATCGGCATTTTACGCGCCATCGGTTGGTCACGCCGCCGAGTCATCCGCATGATCATGCTCGAGGCATCGGTGCTGTGCGTGCTCGGTGCGTTGTGGGGCGTGCTGCTGGCGAACCTCACGATCCTCACTCTGTCACGTCTAAAACTCACACAAAGCTTGATCCACGGCGGAGCCACGACCTCGTCGATGGTGCTCGGCGTGTCGCTGGCCATCGTCGTGGGGTTACTCGCTGGCCTCTACCCGGCCACGCTCGCCGCTCGTGTTTCTCCCGTGGAGTCATTGCGTCATGATTGAGTCGAGCGCCTCACCGCCGATCTTGCAAGCCGTCAACGTCTCGCGGCGCTATCCCGATGGGCAAATCTCGGCAGTCGATGACCTGTCGATCGATATTGTGGCCGGTGAATATCTGGCCATCATGGGAGCGAGCGGCAGTGGCAAGTCGACGTTGCTCAATATGTTGGGAGGACTCGACCTGCCAACCGCGGGTGAAATCCGCTTCCGTGGCCGCTCACTCGCGAAACTCGATCTCGACGAGTTTCGCTCGAAGCACATCGGTTTTGTCTTTCAGTCGTTCTACTTATTGCCGACGCTTACGGCACTTGAGAATGTGCAGGTGCCCATGTTTGAAACATCGCTTTCCGTTCACGAACGCAAACGAAAAGCTCAAGAATTGCTTGCCACCGTCGGACTCTCTCAGCGTGCGAGCCATTTGCCGCAGCGTCTCAGTGTCGGCGAGCGGCAACGCGTCGCGATTGCTCGAGCCTTGGCGAACGATCCTGAGATACTCCTGGCGGACGAACCGACTGGCAATCTCGACTCGCGTAATGGCCAAGATGTGCTCGACCTTTTCGATCAATTACATGCCCAACGGCAAATGACGCTCGTCGTCATTACGCACAGCACTGAAGTTGCGCGGCGTGCTCAGCGC
>CAYLYE010000071.1:0-4708 GCA_964387325.1 uncultured Planctomycetaceae bacterium | reverse complement strand
CACTGACGTGGCCTGCGCCGCGGTCTCGGGCAAGCCGGGACGCTACCGCGCGACAGTCCCCGACACCGTGGTGCTTCCCTCGCCGACCGCTTTGGTGGCCTTCACGGCGGTATACGGCTCCGTGAAGCGCGTCGTGTGGATTCGCGACGGCCGACTCGGTGAGTTGCCGAGCGAGTTGCGACCCGAACTCGAAGGGATGTCATGAACCTGCTGTCGATGGCAACTCGCAATCTGCGCGGTCATCGTGTACGGTCCGCGCTCACGCTTCTCGGGTTGGCCGTCGCGGTCGCGGCGTTCGTCGCTCTCACCGCCATTTCGGCCGGCTTTGAGTCCGCCTACCAAGGCATGTATCGCCAACGCGATGTCGATCTAATCGTCCAGCGTACCGGAGGGGACGAGGTCTTGCTCAAAGGAATCAAAGAGCAGCTGCTCGACAAGGTCCGGGCCGTACCGGGAGTGGCCCGCGCTTTTGGTGGCTTGGTCGATGTAATCTCGTTCGAGCAATATGACCTGTTCTTTGTGCTGATCCACGGCATTCATGCCGACCATCCGTTTGTGCAAGATCTGCAATACGTTGACGGACGCGGTCTGCGCGAGGAGGATCGAGGCAAGATCATCTTGGGGCATGTACTCGCCGCCAATCTGGACAAACGGGTCGGTCAAACGATCGAGCTCTACGGCGCTCCCTTCGAGATTATTGGCGTTTTCGAGTCTTTTAGCTCGGTCGAAAATTCCGCGGCATGGATTCACTTGGACGACCTGCAACGCCTCACCGATCGCTCGAGCCAATTGAGTGGCATTCTCGTCACCGTGCAGCGTCCCATCTCGGGCGATCGGATTAAAAGCGTGGCGCGTGATATTGAGCAAACACTGCCCGGCGTCACGGTCGTGCCCACGGATGAATTTGTTTCAAATGTCCGAGAAATCCGCTGGATCCGCGGCCTGACGCAAATCACGTCGATCATTGCCGTCCTGGTGGCCGCACTCGGCATTGGCAACACGATGGTCATGTCCGTCATGGAACGCATGCCGGAATTAGGCACACTGCGGGCCATCGGCTGGCGCAGATCCCGGATCATCCAACTGGTCATGAGCGAAGCCGGGCTCATCAGTCTCTGCGGAGCAGCCAGCGGAATTCTCCTCGCCCATGCGCTCGTCGCGGCGGCTCGGCTCTCTCCTATCACAGCCGCTATGATGACCGACGGGATTTCCTGGCCGCTGATGGGGCAGGCGATCGTCGTGGGTCTACTGATTGGCTTGCTGGGCGCGTTCGGGCCAGCCATCTGGAGTGCCCGGCTTTCGCCTTGCGAGGCGTTGCGCCGTCGATAACCCGTCGTCGATCGAGAGCGACCTTAGCGCCCCTCGAGCTGAGCAAGACGCCGACGAAATTTTCGGACTTCAATCTGAGTGGCTAGCGGCAGCTTCGACCGCAATAGATTGGTCCCTCGAAACCAGCCCAAGGGCTCATCAAACATCAGGTGTGCTTCGACGAACAAAGCTCCGGCCGGTTCAACGAGTGGTGTCACCTTCACGTATCCGCCCATGCCGTCATACGGCGTGAAGGCATCAGGCGTATTGGCGACGGTTCCATCGCTCAGCAATCGTTGCCAGCGATTGGGAAACTCGGCGTCATTGCGAAACCGAGAGTCGACGATCGTCGCCGCGACCACGCTCCGCACGGTCGTCGAACGCATCGCATGGACAGTCACTTGTAGATCGACGCGATCGAACAACGTCAGTGAACCGGCGGCGTATTGTTCATCGCTGGGTGATTCGCTGCCGCTGGATATCCCTCGACGACGCAGGTCATCTGCCGTGAGTTGCTTGCCCTCCCAGCGTGTCGGTGTGTCTTCCTTTTTCTCTTTCTTCCAGAAGGCTTCGCTCTGGACCGTTTTGAGCGCGCCATAGGCCACAAACCAGACATCGATCCGTCGCACGGTCGAGCCTGCTGGGTCGTTTTTAATTTTTAACACCAAGGGAGCACCAACCTCCTGCCTCAGCAGCGCCTCGCGAGGATGATTCTCATCGGTAATGGTCTCGATCGCTGCCCATTGAGCTTCGCGATCGAGGCCATCGGCCAAGGTCGGTAAGGGCAAGCTTCGTAGCTCTCCGGCGACGGTCAGCCCATCGGTCACCAAGGTTCGATACAGCGCATTCTCAGCCGCCTCGATCAGCGACGAAGAAACAACCAGCAACAGTAGCAGAAGAATGCGGAGCATCGTGCCGTCACTATACTCGGCGATCGATCCGAGGCCAATCGATGGGCAAATCTCGCACCGCGAGACTATTTCTTGCTCGCCTTACGAAGCATGTCGAGTAGTTGCTCGATCTCCCGATGGGCTTGCGGGTTCTGTTTAATAACCAGCGAGCCGTTGAACGCCGCGCAGGTCGCATGGCCGCCGTTGAGATTCCATGATTCAGGCAATACCGTGGTCGAAATGACGTTGATGAGCATTTCCGCCGACGAGTCTTGATTCGCATCCATGAGCAACTCACGACAATCGTACACGCGCGTCTCTAAACTCTGCGGCGTGTCGGTCACGTAGATGTAGCCATCGCGAACCTGATAGCTCAGCCCCCCGACCTGATCCAGTAACAATTCAAGCACCGTGCGCGCTGAGACCTCGCGTCGATGAACCATCAGTTTGACCAATTGATTCGGATCTCCGCCTTTGAGCACGATGTCGACTTTGATCGAGTCGGCAATGAAATTCAGGCTGTCTCCCAATGTCGAGTCAAGTATTTCGGCTTTCATCCGCCACTGATCCAGTTCGGATTCAATGGCCTCGACGGTTCGGTTGTCTTTCGTGGGCTTGACCTGGCCTTGAACCTTGGAATCGGCTTCCTCTTTGGCTTGGGCGCTGGCAATCGTCGCGCCATGAGGGGCGGGCGTCGAGGGTGCAAACGCCATGAGGAAACCAACCATCAGCAAGGCAGCCAAACCCGTTCCGATAGAGCAGCGCATGATTATTCTCCGGTGACGTGCTCGAGCGAGCGAGGTAAAATGATGAGCCAGATGAGTCGCGTCGCCAAACTCTTCGAGAGCCTGACGAATCGCGGCCTCGCGCGACATACCGCCACGTGTGAGGTCTTTTAATCGAGATTCAAGATGGTCGCGCAGTTCGTCGCCAATCGCCTCACGCTGACTGGGCGTGAGCCGCATAAAGCGATTGAGCAGCGTCAGATATAGGTCAAAATCCGCTTCTGACATGACGTTCGCGGTTCGTCGTAGAAAACTGAGGCTTTAAACGATTTTAGGTTTCAGCGGCAAGACTTGAGCCAACAATTGGCCGAGGCAATCCACATACTGTTGCCACTCGACCGCCTGCTGCTGCAACCGACTCTTGCCGGCGGCAGTGAGTTCGTACCATTTGCGTCGTCGGCCGGTCGAGTCGTCCCAGCGGCAACGGACAAGCTTGTCCCCCTCCAATCGATGCAGCAACGGGTAGAGCGTACCGGCTTGCATATCGACCAGACTATCGCTGGCCTCGCGCAGCCGTTGTTGTATCGAATAACCATATTGCGGACCGTCAGCCAAGATGCTCAGGACCATCAAGTCCAGACTGCCGCGGAGCAATTCAGAATTAAAGCGTTCGGCCATGCTTGAACCTCAGATGTATCGCTTCACTATATATAGCCGGACAATCTATCGTAGTCCAGGTAAATATTCTTGTTTTTTCCACACACGTCCCGTAGGAGGAGGCAAACCGCATCGCCTGTTAGTATCATGTCGCCAATCATTCACACTGTCGCCGAGATGGAATCATGGATCGACGCTGGTTAGGGCCAATCGTTGCGAGTCTGTTGGTTTTTACTGCCTGGGGAATTTACAGCCCCGAGCTATCTCGCGCTGCAGAAATAGAGATTCCCAGCACGGGCCGCGAGACCGAGGCGAGCGTCCGTTACGATCAGCTCATCAAACCGTTTATGCAACGCTGGGATCTGCCCGGCTGCTCGCTGGCTGTTGCCCGGCAGGGCCAACTTGTCTTGGCTCGCAGTTATGGCTACGCGAACGTTGAGAAACAGCAGACCGTTAAGCCCAGCTCGCTTTTTCGCCTGGCAAGCATCTCCAAGCCGATCACGGCCGTGGCGATTCTGCAACTCGTCGAACAAGGGCAGCTCAACCTCGACGATAAAGTGTGTGACGTACTCCAGCTAACGCCCGACAAGACGTCCGGTGATGCCCGCTGGCGCGATGTCACGCTGCGGCAACTCTTGCAGCACACGGGCGGCTGGGACCGCTCGAAAGCGACTGACCCCATGTTCCGACCGTTCGAGGCGGCAGAAAAAATCGGCGAGCAGTCCCCCGCCTCAGCCCAGACCGTCATTCGCTTCATGCTTGGCCAACCCATGCAGCACGACCCCGGTTCGCACTATAGCTACTCGAATTTTGGTTATTGCCTGTTGGGACGTGTGATTGAAGCGAGGACGAAGCTTCCTTACGACGAGGCGGTCAAGCAGCGTGTGCTCACCCCGTGCGGAATCCATGATATGCGAATCGGCAGCTCCAGGCTCTCTGGTCGCTCTCCGCAGGAGGTGCATTACTATGTCCGGCCGGCGGGGGCGACGAGTGCGAACGTCTTCGACAAAGCGAGCCAAGTGGACGTGCCTGACGGCGGCTTCCATCTCGAAGCGATGGACTCGCATGGCGGATGGATTGCATCAACCGTCGATTTAATGCGTTTTATTACGTCCGTCGAAGGGAGTC
>CAYLYE010000070.1:0-26505 GCA_964387325.1 uncultured Planctomycetaceae bacterium | reverse complement strand
AACGTCGATTCCTGTGAATCCAGGCGACGAACAGTTTCAGTTGGGCAGTTTGACTGGGGCGGTCTCCTCCCAAAGAGTAACGGAGGAGCCTATTAGGTACCCTCAGCCTGGTTGGCAATCAGGCAACGAGCGCAATGGTAGAAGGGTGCTAAACTGCGAGACCCATAAGTCGAGCAGGTACGAAAGTAGGGCATAGTGATCCGGTAGTCCCGTATGGAAGGGCTATCGCTCAACAGATAAAAGGTACTCCGGGGATAACAGGCTTATCGCTCCCGAGCGTCCATAGCGGCGGAGCGGTTTGGCACCTCGATGTCGGCTCGTCACATCCTGGGGGTGAAGAAGCTCCCAAGGGTTTGGCTGTTCGCCAATGAAAGTGGCACGTGAGCTGGGTTCAGACCGTCGTGAGACAGGTCGGTCCCTATCTACTGTGGGCGCACGAAACTTGAGGAGATTCAACTTTAGTACGAGAGGATTTAGTTGGACGTTCCTCTGGTGTTCCAGTTGTCGCGCTAGCGGCACGGCTGGGTAGCTATGAACGGAACGGATAAACGCTGAAAGCATATAAGCGTGAAGCCCGCTCCAAGATTAGGTTTCGTTGACGTAAGTCGAAAGTCCCCTGGAAGACGACCAGGTTGATAGGCCGAATGTGTAAGACCAGTAATGGTTTTAGCTAATCGGTACTAATGGACGAATGCTTGGCCACATTAATCAAACGCTCTTGGTCCGTGAGACCTCGCTCGTTCGATGCGATCTAACAACTCGCCATCGACCGTCGATGTCCAACGAATCGTAAGAGTGCCGGTGAGATAAAAGTACGCTTCATACACAACCAAGTTCGGTAGGGTCTAATCGGCCCTCCGAACTTTTTTCCGGTGGCCATATCAGGAAGGTCACACCCGTTCCCATTCCGAACACGGCAGTTAAGCTTCCTGAGCCGATGGTAGTGCCCACCAGCGCGAGAGTAGGTGCTGCCGGATTTTTTACATTCGATAAACCCCTGTGTGATTCAGTTCACACAGGGGTTTTTTCGTGCGCTCACGTCCTTTCGCTGACTCGCTGTATCCCTTTTTTCATCATGGCATCTTGCCTAACCGAATCTTAAAATGACCCGCGATCGTTTCATCTCTTTCACCCGTTGAGTTCAAAATTCCCATGTTACGCACAGTCTTCCAGATCCTCTGCTTGAGTACGCTGCTCGCTGGAGTCATTTTGCAGTTCAATCATTCGACCAGCTCGGCTCAATCGACCTCGGTGTCTGCCAAAGTTCTCCGGCATGTCGTCTTTTTCAAGTTCAAGGCCGACGCCAAGCCAGAACAAATCAAGCAGGTTGAAGCGGCGTTCCGCGAGCTGCCCATCAAGATCGATGCCATTAAGGACTTCGAATGGGGCACCGACGTGAGCGTCGAGAATCTTTCCAAGGGATTTACCCACTGCTTTTTTGTCACCTTTGCCGACGAAAAAGGCCGCGACATCTACTTGCCCCACCCACAACACAAGGCCTTTGTTGATATTGTGAAGCCGTTGCTCGATGACGTCTGCGTGGTCGACTACTGGTGCCAGCGTTAATTTTTCGCTTGTTCGGATACCGACGCGGCTTGATCCGACCCGACCGTGCTCTCCTGCGCCCGAGTCACCCCATGAAATTATTGCGAGTTGCCATCTTCTGTCTAACCGCAGTGTTTTCCTGTCAGCTCAGGGCGCAGGAGTGGCCTAAGTTGCCGGAGAAAAACGGCGCGGAGTTCATTCCGGCCCAGGAATGGCCGCTCAAGCCAGGGCCGCGTGCGGTGCGGGTCGGCGTCTTCTACCCTGACGGCACGCGCTCGAGTGTCAACGCGCGCACGGGTATCTTTCTTTCGCTGCACAATTGGGGTGGCCTCGATGTCGACGGCACCGCCAATCACGCCCAACTCGCCAAGCAATACAACGTCATCGCGCTGAGCGTCCGCTATCTGCAAAGTGGCAAGAAGGAATCGATCGACGATCCCGAACCGTATGACTTCGGCTGGCTGCAAGGGCTCGATGCGTTGCGTTCGCTGTGGTGGGTATTTCACGAACTCGACAGCAGTGGGGCACCCTTTGCACGCGGGCGACTTTTTTCAACGGGTGGCTCGGGGGGCGGCAACATCACGCTCATGGCCAACAAGCTTGCCCCGCGCACCTTTACATGCGTGATCGACATGTGTGGCATGAAGAAGCTGAGCGACGCGTTGGCGTATAATCTGCCCGCGGCCGGCGGCCTCGATGCCCGTTGGAGCCGCGATCCGCACAGCCCAAACTATCTTGCTCCCGGCGCCCAGGAAATTCGCTTCGTGGGCCATCCCACGCATCTCGCCGAAATGAAACGTCTCGGTTCGACAAGCAAGATCGTCACCGTGCATGGGGTTGACGATCATACCTGTTTGAATGACGGCCGCGAAATGGTCGCGAATATGCAACACGTTGGCCTCGATATTGTCAGCGTCTGGGTCACCAAGGAGATGGTCGATGGCAAAGTGTTCCTCTCGACGGGGCACTCGCTGGGAAATCGCACCCTGATTCCCGAGTTTGCCGCAGGAAAATGGTTGCGGAGCGACAGTCCCGATGCGCTCGAGCGTAAGACGCCCACCGACTTTGAGCGGCGCGAGGACATTCGCTACCCGACCAGCGACGGCGCGTACATCGTCTCATATGCCAAGGGTTATCCGGTCGGGCGATTTGAGCCTGCCGCCTCGGCGCCCACCTACAGCGACCATTTCGACCTGCTCAGCGTGATTGACGCGAATGCAAAGCGGCAGCCGATACGCAATCCGGACGAGTGGCACGTGCGGCGGCGACATATTGTTGCGGCGCTCGAGCGGGTGATGGGGCCGTTGCCCAATCCGGCTCGGCGCGTCGCGCTCGATGTGCGGGTCCTGGAGGAGACCAGGCTCGACGGGGGCATTGTACGGCGCAAACTCAGTTATCAGAGCGATGCCACCGATCGGGTCGCGGCCTATCTGCTGTTGCCTGCCAAAGCGGCCGAGGGAAAGTGCCCCGCCGTGCTCTGTTTGCAGCAGACATCAACAGCGGGTAAGTCCGAACCCGTGGGTTTGTCAGGCGACCCGAGCATGCACTACGCGTTGCAGTTGGCTCAGCGTGGCTACGTGACCTTGGCGCCCGATTATCCGAGCTTCGGCGAATCCAAGTACAGCTTTGCTCAGTCGCACGGTTACGCGAGCGGTTCGATGAAAGCCGTTTGGGACAACATTCGGGCTGTCGATTTGCTCACGTCGCTCGCCGAGGTCGACGCCGCGCGACTCGCCGTGATTGGTCATTCGCTCGGCGGACACAACGCCCTGTTCACGGCGGTCTTCGAGCCGCGATTAAAGGCCGTGGTATCGAGTTGCGGTTTCACCACGTTTCGCAAGGACGATATGCCAAGCTGGACCGGTCCGCTCTACATGCCGCGCATCAAGACCGAGTTCAGCAACGATGCCGCGCAAGTGCCGTTCGACTTTCCAGAGATTGTCGCCGCGCTGGCTCCCAGGCCGTTCTTGGCAATTGCCGCTGAGAAGGACAGCGACTTCGACGTGTCTGGAGTGCGCGATGTGATGCTCGCTGCGCGGCAGGTGTATGATCTGCACGGCGTCGGTTCGCAGCTGAAAGCATACTATCCGCCAGGTCCGCACGCGTTTCCACTCGAAGCTCGGCAGACGGCCTACGAGTGGCTCGATGATGTCCTAAGGTAAGCAGCCGCAGTCGGTTGTGGCGAATCAGTCGAGGTGGGGTCGTCGCTCGGCCCATGGCTGAATTTGCTCCCAAGCTCGTGCGGCTCGCAAGACGGTCATGTCGGCAAAGCGGCGGCCGACCATCTGTAATCCGACAGGCAAGCCAGTTCGGGTATGCCCGCACGGCACGCTGATCGCCGGTTGACCGGTGAGGTTGAACAGATACGTGAATGGGCTCCACTTGAGCCCCGTCGAGTCGATATGCTTCGGGAACTCGGGTCGATCACGTCCGACCTGAAACGGCGGCACGGCCAGTGCCGGGGTGATGAGCAGATCGTAGCGTTCGAACGTTCCGCGAACTTGTTGCCAGAGTGCGTTGCGAGCCACGAGCGCGTTGACGTAATCGACCCCGGTGAGCGCGAGTCCGCGCTCGGCGACCGGAACCAAGCCTGGGTCCATGAGCAATTTCTTTTCAGCAAACCCGTTGGCGACTCGAGCCGCAATGCCACCGTAGAAGAACACGGTCCACAGCTCGTAGGGGTCTTTCCAATTCAAGCTGACCGACTCAACGGTCGCACCGGAGAGCGACAATAGTCTCGCCGCATCGGCACACATCGTCGCGACCTCGGGATCGACCCAAGCAGCGAAGCCCAGGTCAGGACTGTAGCCGACGCGCAAGCCGCGAATTCCCTGGTCGAGTTGCGCCAGATAATGACGCGGCGCGTCGGGCAGCGAGTGCGGGTCCCGTTCGTCAGCCCCGGCGAGCACATCGAGCGTGAGCGCCGCGTCGGCGACCGTACGCGTCAGCGGGCCGGTGTGTCGCAATGAATCGACTCCCGTGGCCGGGTAATTCGGCACGCGACCGAACGAAGCCTTGAGGCCAACCAATTCGCAGAAAGAGGCGGGGATGCGAATCGATCCACCGCCGTCGGTGCCGATGCCGATGGGACCGAGTCCCGCCGCGACGGCCGAGGCCGCGCCGCCACTGCTTCCACCGGGAGTGAGCTCGGTGTTCCAAGGGTTGCGCGTGATGCCATAGACCCGATTGTCGGTCACCCCTTTCCAGCCGAATTCGGGCGTGTTCGTCTGTCCCAGCAGGATCGCTCCGGCACGACGCAATCGCTCAACGACGGGCGAGTCTTCCGAAGCGATGTTGTGTTCGAAGAGCTTCGATCCAAACGTCGCGCGCACCCCTTGGGTGAGCAGCAAGTCTTTGATCGAAATCGGTACGCCATGCAGCAGACCGAGCGGGTCGCCGCGCATGACGGCCGCTTCCGCCTCGCGGGCGGACTGCATGGCCGCGTCGGCCGAAACGGTGCAAAAGGCATTCAGCCGCGGGTTCAATTTCGCAATTCGATCAAGCACCGCGCGCGTAACTTCGACGGGCGAGATTTGCTTCGCGCGGATGGCCGCTGCGAGTTGAACAGCCGGCAGATAACAAAGTTCGGTCGAGTTCATTTAGCGACTTGGATCGAGTATTTTTCGATCAGCCGGTAGAGGCTGCGTCGATTCAGTCCCAAGGCGCGCGCGGTGCGGGCTTTGTTCCCTTGCTCGCGGGTGAGCACCTCGACAATGTGCGCGCGCTCGACCGCCGACAGGGTCTCGCCATCGGTGGCGATTTTGAGTCCGGTTGCTGGACTCGTTGGGTCTGTCGTGATTTCGGGCGCGAGGTCGTCGCGGCAAATCAGTTGATCGTCGGCCATGATCTTGGCCCGCTCGATGGCATTGGAGAGTTGACGGACATTGCCTGGCCAGGAGTGTTTTTCGAGCGCCTCGAGCGCCTCGGGATCGATATCCCATTGCGGCCCAAGAAAATGGCGCACGAGCAAAGGGATATCGCCTGAGCGTTCGCGTAGCGGCGGCAAAGTGAGCGACATGACATTGATGCGATAGTACAGATCTTCTCGAAATCGGCCGGCCTGGACTTCGCCACTCATGTCGCGGTTGGTGGCAGCGAGCAGGCGGACATTCACGCGCCGCTCCTTGATCGAGCCGATGCGGCGCATCGAGCCATCTTCCAAGACGCGCAGCAGCTTGGCCTGCAATGAGCCGGGCATCTCGCCGACTTCGTCAATGAATAGTGTGCCGCCGTCGGCCACCTCGAACAAGCCGGGCTTGGCGCTGACCGCGCCGGTGAAGGAGCCCTTCTCATGGCCAAACAGTTCACTTTCCAGCAACGTCTCGGTGAGCGCCGCGCAGTTAATGATCACGAGCGGCTTGTCGGCGCGCGCGCTGTGTCGATGCAGTGCCCGAGCGACGAGTTCCTTGCCGGTACCGCTCTCGCCCTGGATGAGGATGGCCTTGTCGGTGGGACCAGCGCGTTCGATGAGTCGCAGCACCTCTTTGAGCGCGGGAGATTCGCCGATCATGTCCGTCGACGACTGCCGGCGCTGCAACATCTCTTTGAGTTGCGTGTTCTCTTTGGCCAGTTGACGATGATGCAGGGCTTTATCGACGAGCGCTTCCAGATTGGCCAGGGGGCAGGGCTTGGTGAGAAAATCGTAGGCCCCGAGCTTCATGGCTTGGACCGCGGTTTCGATGCTCCCCTCGCCGGTGAGTATGATCACTTCGCATTCGGGCTGGAGCGATTTGAGTTGTTGCAAGCATTCGAGGCCCGACACGTTAGGCATGCGCATATCAAGCACGGCCACGTCGAATTGCCGCCGCTGAGCCCACTGGAGAGCATCGGCGCCGTCCTGCGCCTCTTGAACCTGATAGCCACAGCGCGTGAGTCGTCGCGACAATATCTCGCGTAGATCGGTATCGTCGTCAGCGATCAGCAGATCGAATGGGCCGGGCATAAACGGTTCACTTGTTCGCGCGTGCCTCTGGTGAGCAACTCGTTCAGAATATCGTTTTGCCGGCGCCGCCGCAACGGATGAGCGAGCTGAGCCGCGATGTGTGGGCATCGTTGGGCACGGCCTTGCCTTTTGAAGTGAATCGTGCCAGAACGTAGCTGGCTCTTGGATCTACGTGCGGATGAGCTATTGAAGGATGCGCAGCGAATGGGTCCAGGCGAGTAACGCGAAGTCGGGTAAACCCGGGCTTCCGCAGGTCGCCTTGGCTCATTTAACCGCTCAATTGTCAATCAAGATCGAGTTGTCGCGGTGACGAAATTTGCTTCACCTCCTTGGGAGACGCGACTTGTGAGCATTCAGAATCTTCAGAAGATATTTCAGCCCCAGCGGGTCGCCGTGGTCGGGGCGAGCGATACGCCCGGCAAAGTCGGCTATATCATCTTTCATAATCTCGTCAGTCACGGGTTCAGTGGCGTCGTCTATCCGATCAACGCGCGACGCGAAGCGATTCAGGGGGTTGCAGCCTATCCAACGCTTGAATCGCTGCCTCATGTACCTGATCTCGTCGTGCTTTGCACTCCAGCCGAGACGATTGCCGACTTGGTGCGACGCTGCGGTCGCTTGGGCGTCGGCGGGGTGATTGTTATCTCGGCCGGGTTCCGCGAGTGCGGCGTGGAAGGTCGGCGGCTCGAGGACGAGATTCGCGCTGCTCGTGAGGAGTATTCCGCTTTGCGGATCATCGGCCCCAACTGTCTCGGGCTGATCGCGCCACATGCAAGGCTCAACGCCAGTTTTGGCGTCGGTATGCCCGCCGCGGGACGAGTGGCGTTGTTGTCGCAATCCGGAGCACTGTGTACGGCGATTCTCGACCAGGCGATTGCGAAAAATGTCGGCTTCTCGCATTTCGTCTCGTTAGGAAACATGCTTGATGTCGGATTCGACGATCTGCTCGAATATCTGGCGGCCGATCCGCTCACCGACGCCGTGATCCTGTACGTCGAGTCGATTAGCAAGCCGCAGGCGTTTATGGAGGCCGCCCGAGCCTTCTCGCGTCACAAGCCCATCGTGGCGTACAAGTCGGGTCGCTTTCAGGAGTCGGCCAAAGCGGCCAGTTCGCATACTGGCGCGATGGCCGGTGTCGATGCCGTCTACGATGCGGCGTTTCAGCGAGCGGGTATTGTGCGCGTCTTCGACTTCGACGATCTGTTCGACTGCGCTGAGTTATTGGCGCAGTCGCGCCGTGCGACCGGATCGCGATTGGCGATCGTGACCAATGCAGGTGGACCGGGCGTAATGGCGCTCGATGCCTTGCTCGCTGAGCATGGCGTGCCAGCCCAGTTGAGCCCCGACACCATCACGCAGCTCGACACGGTGTTGCCGGCGTATTGGTCGCACGGCAACCCGGTCGATATCTTGGGAGACGCATCGGCCGAGCGTTACGGTCTCGCTCTACAGCAGGTGGTCCAAGATCCGCTCGTCGATGCGGTGCTCGTTGTGCTGACACCGCAGGCCATGACGGATCCGACTGCCGTGGCTGAAAAAGTCATCGCCCAAGCGGCCTTGACGACCAAGCCGCTGTTGGCGGCGTGGATGGGGAGCGAACTGGTTCGCGCGGGAGTGGCGCGTTTGGAGAGCAGCGGCATACCGACCTATTCCTCGCCTGAGCGCGCCATTCGTGCCTTTGAACACCTGGTGAGCGACGCGCGGCGACGCGAATTGCTGTTGGAAATACCGCGCGACGTGCCGCTCGAATTCTCGTTCGATCGGACGGCATGGAACGAGCGATTATCCGGCTGGGTAGCGAGCGGGCGCGAATGGCTTGACGAGGGAGAATCGAAGGCGCTGTTGGCCGCCTATGGGATCGCAGTCTGTCAGCCGATCGCCGCAGCATCGGCCTCCGCGGCGGTCGAAATTGCACGGAAGTTGGCCACTCCGGTCGTGCTTAAAGTGTTGTCGCCTCAAATCACACACAAGACCGACGTGCAAGGGGTCCGATTAAATCTGCTCGGCGACGAGGCGGTCGAGACCGCGTTTCAGGAAATTGTCGCTGCCGCGCGCGCCAAACGACCCGATGCCGACATTCAAGGCGTGACCGTGCAGCCGATGGTGACGGCCGTGCATGGGGTCGAGTTGATCGTTGGCTTGCGTCGCGATCCGGTGTTTGGGCCCGTCATGCTGGTCGGCCTGGGAGGAGTCACGGCCGAGCTGTTTCGCGATCGAGCGCTCGAGTTGCCGCCGCTTAATGAGCGGCTGGCGCGACGCATGCTCGAATCGCTCCGTTGTTGGTCGCTGCTCAAAGGCTACCGCGGTCAACCGATGGCCGATATCGATCAATTGATCGAGGTGCTCATGCGTTTCTCGTATCTCGCCGCCGACCGTAACGAGATTGTCGAGGCCGAGATCAATCCGCTGCTTGTCACGCCGGACCGGGTCTTGGGGCTCGATGCGCGCATTCGACTGCGAGGCGCGACGAGAGCCGCCGAGGGTTGAGGCTCAGCTCTTCTGAGTTGCTTGAGATGCGGCGTTTTGTTGCTCGGCTTCGAGCACGGCGCGGGTCGTCTTGAGCACGGCATCGGGGTTGAGCGAGATGCTGTCGATCCCCTCGCGAACGAGGAACTGTGCGAACTCGGGATAGTCGCTCGGAGCTTGTCCACAGATGCCGATTTTTCGGCCGGCTTGCTTGGCGGCCCGGATGGCCCACTCGATCGCTTTCAGGACGGCGGGATTCCGCTCGTCGAATACATGCGCGACGATCGACGAGTCGCGATCGACACCAAGCACCAGTTGAGTCAGGTCGTTTGACCCGATCGAGAAACCATCGAAGATTTCAGCAAATTCGCGGGCACAGATGACGTTGCTGGGGATTTCGCACATCACGTAAAGTTCCAGTTGATTGCGTCCCCGTTCCAGACCATGCCGGGCCAGCTCTTGTTGCACGCGAATGCCTTCTTCGACGGTGCGGCAAAAGGGAATCATCAGTTTCAAGTTGGTAAGGCCCATCTCGTCGCGCACTTTGCGCATCGCGAGGCACTCCAGGGCGAAGCCGTCACGATAACGCGGATCGTAATAGCGCGACGCGCCTCGGAACCCGATCATGGGGTTTTCTTCTTTCGGCTCATAGGCCGCGCCGCCGAGCAGGTTCGCGTATTCGTTCGTCTTGAAATCACTCATCCGCACGATCACGTCACGCGGGTAGAACGCGGCCGCCAAGGTCGCCACCCCTTCGGCCAGGCGATCGATGAAAAACTGCGGCTTGTCAGGGTATCCCGATGTCAGCTTCTCGATCTCGGCCTTGGTTGACGCATCGGTCAGTTTGTCGAAGTTGAGCAGCGCCAGCGGATGTACGCGAATATGATTGCTGATGATAAACTCCATGCGCGCCAGCCCAACACCGTCGTTGGGCAGGTTGCGGAGCGAGAACGCTTCGTCCGGATTGCCGATGTTCAGCATGATTTTGGTGCGCGGCCGAGGCATTGCCGCCACATCGTGTCGCTCGACGCTGAATGGGAGTTGGCCGGCATAGACGTAGCCGGTGTCTCCTTCGGCGCAGCAGACTGTGATCTCGGCGCCGTCGGCGAGCACCTCGGTGGCCTGTTCGGTGCCAACGATCGCTGGCACTCCGAGTTCGCGGCTCACAATGGCCGCGTGGCATGTGCGACCGCCGCGATTGGTGACGATTGCCGCCGCGCGTTTCATGATCGGCTCCCAATCGGGGTCGGTCTTATCGGTCACCAAAATATCGCCGCTTTGAAACACGCTCAGTTGCTGAATGGACTGAATCTTACGGACGACGCCCGTGGCGATCTTCTCGCCGACGCTGCGCCCCGAGATCAGCACCTGGCCGCGCTGCTGAAGGTGATACGATTCAATCGTGGTGGTCGACTTTTGCGACTGCACGGTCTCGGGCCGAGCCTGCACGATGAACAGTTCGCCGGTGCGTCCGTCCTTGGCCCATTCCATGTCCATGGGGCAAAGGTGACCGCGTTTGGCGCTGTAGTGCTCCTCGATCTGGATGGCCCAGCGTGCCAGGGCGAGAATTTCGTCTTCGGAGAGTGCGAATCGGCCACGCTCGCCCAGGGGTACTGGAATGTTGCGCACCATCTTATTGCCGCCGACGTCGTATACCAGTTTGAATTCTTTGCTTCCCAACACGCGGCGCAAGATGGGGCGATGCCCCTGTCGCAACGTTGGCTTAAAGACATAATACTCGTCGGGGTTGACCGAACCCTGTACGACATTTTCTCCTAACCCATACGCGGCGTTGATGAGCACCACGTCGGGAAAGCCACTCTCGGTGTCGATCGAGAACATCACGCCCGAGCTGGCTAAATCGCTGCGGACCATCCGTTGCACGCCGATCGACAACGCGATTTTGAAATGGTCGAAGCCGCGATCGACACGGTAGCTGATGGCCCGATCGGTGAACAGCGACGCGAAGCAACGTCGACAGGTATCGAGCAACTGAGCGGGACCTTGCACGTTAAGATAGGTTTCTTGCTGGCCGGCAAAGCTCGCGTCAGGGAGATCTTCGGCCGTGGCACTGCTGCGGACCGCGACATCCAATCGCACTACGGAGGGCGTGAGTCCCGCTTCGCGCTCCAGTTGTTCGTAGGCGCTGAGAATCGCTTGTTCCAAATCGGCTGGCATCGGACTGTCGAGTATCAACTGCCGTAACTGACTCCCCCGGCTTCGCAAGTTGTCGAGGTCGCTCGTGTCGAGATCGCCGAGGATTTGACGAATCTGGTCATACAGGCCACGGCTGTTGAGGAAATGTCGATAGGCATCGGCGGTGACCGCGAAGCCGTTGGGCACTCGGACGCCGCGGGGTGACAATTCACGGACCATCTCGCCGAGCGACGCATTTTTGCCTCCGACCTGCTGAACGTCGTCGATGCCAATCTCATGAAACCACTTGATAAACACCGCAGTCGGGGCACTCATGGATGTGTCCTGTGAACGTGAAGCCGGTGGTTGCCAGACGGTCGATTAAGGGGGCAAATTACATGCCGCCATATTCAAGCGTATCGTGCCGCGATATCATCATTCGAGTGTGAGTCTAGCGCGCCATTTCGCACAGGCTAGCGCGCCATTTGAACCCATCCCGGGGATATATGAGAACTCGATTCAACCGCTTTCCCGCTCCTCAAATCGATGGGAAGATAACTTCTGTGTCGGGAGTGGCCGGGTCAAACGCTTTTTTAATCGACACGTGAGTCCCCCCGAGTGTACCTCAATGGACGCTGCTGAACTTCACAACGCGCTTCGAGAGATCCCTGGAGCCAGCGATCTCTCGACCGAGATGGTGGCCCGGCTGGCCTCGCTTGCTGAGTGGAGACGTGACCCGGCCGGCACGGTTTTGTTTCGCGAGGGGGAGCACCATGCGGCGTATTATATCGTGCATCAGGGGCATGTCGCGCTCGAAATGTGTCTCTCGGGTCGAGGTTGTACGCGGTTGTTGACGCTCGGGCCGGGCGAAATCGTCGCCTGGTCGAGCCTGTTGGGGAGCGGTGTTATGACCGCCACCGGCATTGCCCAGGATGACGTCGAGTTGATCGAGTTCTCGGGTCCCCGGGTGCGCCAGCTTTGCGACGCCGACCAGCAGCTTGGCTACCGCGTGATGCGCTGGCTGGCGGCGGCATTATCGCAGCGGCTCTTGGCGACGCGGCTGCAGTTGCTCGACCTGTTCACGTCCGATGCGCCATTTCCGAGCGGAGGGACGCGATGATCGCCGAGGACGCTGCGGAGAGTCTGTCGACCGCACGCTTCATGCCCCGCGACGGACTTGCGCTCCTCTTCGCTGAGCTGCGACGGTTGGAGTACACGATCGTTGGGCCGACCATACGTCAGGGGGCCATTATCTACGATCAACTGCAATCGGTCGACGACTTGCCACGCGGCTGGACCGACCGTCAGGAGGCTGGTCATTATCGCTTGGAGCCGCGCGGTGATGAGCGTTACTTCGGTTACGTCGTCGGGCCACACTCGTGGAAGCAGTTCTTGTTCCCGAGCGTGACGACAGTCTCGACGGCAACCGCGACGGCCGACGGCTGGCAAATCCAAGCCCGCGACGGTCACGACGCGCCGCGCTATGCCTTCGTCGGAGTGCGGGCCTGCGAGTTGGCTGCCATTGCTATTCAAGATCGAGTCTTCCTGCAGCCGGACTATGTCGACCCGACCTATGCCGAGCGACGTCGCAAGGCGCTGCTGATTGCGGTCAACTGCACGCTCGCGGCCCCCACCTGTTTTTGTCATTCGATGGCGACCGGCCCTCGTTGCCAAGCCGGCTACGATCTCGCCCTGACCGAAAGCGACGCGGGTTTGATTGTCGAGTCGGGAAGCTCGCGCGGTGGCGAAATACTGGCCGCGCTCAACCTCGACGCCGCGACCGATGAACAACTTCAACACGCTGAACGCGAGCGGCACCAAGCGATCGAGCAGCAAACACGCAGCTTGCCAAAAGACGAGGTCCGGGAAATCTTGCTGAGCAATCTGCAACATCCGCGTTGGAGCGAGGTTGCCGAGCGCTGCCTGTCGTGTGCGAATTGCACGCAGGTCTGCCCAACCTGCTTTTGCAGCTCGGTGAACGATGTGACGGATCTGGATGTGACGCACGTCGAGCGGCAACGGGTGTGGGACTCGTGCTTCAACATCGATTTCAGTTACATGAACGGCGGCATCGTTCGTAACTCGATTCGCTCGCGCTATCGACAATGGCTGACCCATAAGTTGGCCACGTGGCACGATCAATTCGGCACATCCGGCTGCGTCGGCTGCGGGCGATGCATCACTTGGTGCCCTACGGGGATCGATCTGACCGTGGAAGTTGCGGCGATCAAGGGCTCAGCGACATGAGTGCCGTGACGGCCGCACACCCGATCAATCCGTGGGTTGCCCACTCGGTCGAGATCGTCGACGTGCGGCCGGATTACGCTGGCGTGGCGACCTATGACTTGCGATTGACGGATGCGGCGGCGCGGAGCGCGTACGCATGTCGACCTGGCCAGTTCAACATGCTGTATTTGCCGGGCGTGGGCGAGGCGGCCATCAGCGTCAGCGGCTATGATGCGACGACAAATTCCTGGCGGCACACGGTACGCACCGCTGGAAATGTGACCGGCGCGTTGCAGCGATTGGGGCGCGGCGGCAAGCTGGCGCTGCGAGGCCCCTTCGGCGCACACTGGCCGATCGAGCAGCTCGCCGGACGAGACGTGCTCTTTGCGGCGGGAGGCATCGGACTGGCCCCGTTGCGGCTGGCGATCGAATGGGCCATTCGTGAACGCGCGTCGCTCGGACATCTGACGCTGCTCTACGGAGCACGATCGCCGTCGACACGATTGTACTCGGCCCAACTCGAAGACTGGCAGCGGCAGGGGGTCGACGTGCAGGTGACGGTGGATCGAACCGAGGCGGGCTGGACCGGGCGGATCGGCGTGGTGCCGTTGCTCATCGACCGCTTGCGACCATTCGCTCCGCAGCAGACCACGGTCTTTACTTGCGGCCCCGACGTGATGATGCGTTACGTGGCGCGCGGAGCGTTGAGTCGTGGTGTCAAGCCCAGCGATATTTGGTTGTCGCTGGAGCGAAATATGCAATGCGCGGTGGGCTTTTGCGGACATTGTCAGTGGGGTCCCGCCTTCATCTGCAAAGATGGCCCGGTGCTGCGTTACGATCGCATGTCGGCTTATCTTGGTACGGAGGATCTGTGACATGACCGCGCGTACTCGGTTGGCCGTCTTCAAATTCGCCAGTTGTGATGGGTGCCAGTTGACGGTACTGGATTGCGAGGATCAACTGCTCGCCATCGGCGAGAAATTCGACATCGTTCACTTTCTCGAAGCCTCGGATCGTCGCGAGGCTGGCCCCTACGATGTCGTGCTCGTCGAAGGCTCGATCACGACGCCGAGCGACGCGCAGCGAATTCGCGAGATTCGTCAGCAGGCCCGCTTTCTGGTCACGATCGGCGCCTGCGCCACGGCCGGCGGTATTCAGGCCTTGCGTAACTGGGCCGACCATGCCGAGTTCTTGAGGGCCGTCTATGCTTCGCCCCACTACATCGAGTCGCTGGCCACTTCAACCGCGATCGCCGAGCATGTGCGCGTCGACTTTGAACTCCGGGGTTGCCCGATCGACAAGCGACAGTTGCTCGAGGTCCTGCGGGCATTATTGCAGGGCAATCGCCCGCGCACGCCAGGGCACTCGGTGTGCCTCGACTGCAAGCGGCGCGGCGAGGTGTGTGTGATCGTAGCGCAGGGCTTGCCCTGCCTTGGGCCGGTTACGCAGTCCGGTTGCGGAGCACTGTGTCCGACGTATGATCGTGGTTGTTACGGTTGTTTTGGTCCGGCGCGGCAGCCGAATCTGGTGAGTCTGACTCGACAGTTTCAGGCCCAAGGCACGGCCACGCCCGACTTGATTCGCAATCTGCGATTGTTCAATGCGTACGCCCCCGAGTTTCGACAGGAGAGCGAACGGCTCGCCCAGGATCTGACGCAGGAGACCCCGGCTCAGAGTAACCCGAGAGCAACGCCATGAGCGATTCGCTGCGAACCATACGGGTCGAGATGCTGTCGCGCGTCGAAGGGGAAGGCGCGATGCATGTGCAGTTGCGCGGCCATGAGGTCGAGCGGGTCGAGTTGCGCATCTTCGAGCCGCCGCGATTTTTTGAGGCGTTTCTGCGTGGCCGCTCGCCGCTCGAGGTTCCGGACATCGTTGCCCGTATCTGTGGCATTTGTCCGGTGGCCTATCAGATGAGCGCGGTGCATGCGTTGGAACAGGCGCTGAACGTCTCGACGACCCCGGAAATTCGTCTGTTACGGCGATTGCTTTACTGCGGCGAGTGGATCGAGAGTCATGGCCTGCACATGCACTTGCTGCACGCGCCAGATTTTTTGGGCTGCGAGAGTGGCATTCAGGCCGCGGCGCGGTGGCCTGACGAAATTCGCCGTGGCCTCAAGCTCAAGAAGCATGGAAATGAGTTGCTCGAAGTGCTAGGGGGTCGGGCCATTCATCCGATCAATGTGACACTCGGCGGCTTCTATCGCGCGCCGCGACGAGCCGAGATCGAGCAACTCATTCCGCACTTTGAATGGGGCGTGCAAGCGGCGAGCGATGCCTTGCGTTGGGTCGCTGGTTTCGAGTTCCCCGACTTCGCCGAGCCTTACGACTTTGTCGCGCTCACTCACAGCGACGAGTACGCCTTGAACGAGGGCGTCATCCGCTCAAGCCGCGGTGAACAATGGGGCGTCGACGACTTCGAGACTGAATTTATCGAACGCCAGGTGCCCTATTCGACGGCCTTACAAGCCGAGCGACGGACGAACGCCGCGCCCTATTTTCTCGGGCCTCTGGCGCGCGTTAACCTGAGCTACGATCGGCTTTCGCCCGTCGCGCGGCGGGTGGCGGACGAGATCGGCTTCGCTCCGCCATGCACCAATCCCTTTCGCAGCATCATCGCGCGCGGCCTGGAACTGATTCATGCTTTCGATGAGGCGTTGAGCATCATGCGTGCGTATCGCGAGCCGGCCACAATTAAATGCGCGGTCGAGCTGCAAGCCGGCCAAGGATGCGCGGCGACCGAGGCGCCACGCGGGCTGCTCTACCATCGGTATGTCTGCGATGCGGCCGGACTGATTTCGTTTGCCAAGATCGTTCCCCCCACGTCACAAAATCAGCGGCGCATCGAATGGGACCTTGAAGCGTGGTTGCCGCGCGTGCTCGAGCAGACCGATGAACAAATTGCCCGATCGTGCGAGCGCGTGATCCGCAATTATGATCCGTGCATTAGCTGTGCGACTCATTTTCTCCGTGTCACGTGGCAGCGACGATGAGCGACGCGCAGCAGACCCTGATCGCGGGCATTGGGAGCGATTATGGCGACGATCGATTGGGTTTGCAGATCGTCCCCATGCTCGCGGCCCGTCAGCTCTGCGCGAAGGTCAAGGAGTTGCGAAGCCCAGCGCAGTTGCTCGATCATTTGAGCGGCGTGCGGCGCTTGCACGTGATCGATGCTTGCCAGGGGGGTGGCTCGGTGGGTCAGGTCGCGCGTTATGACTGGCCGCTGATCCCCCTTGAGGGCCTGCGATTCAACGGCACCCACGATCTCGGCCTCATCGAAACGTTGAAAATCGCCGAGCATCTAGGCCTGCTACCGGAAGAATGTACGCTTTGGGGTGTGGAGATTGTCGGGTATGAACCTCAGTGTCCCGAGACCTACCGCGTCCCCTTGTCGCCGCCGATTGAGCAAGCACTTGCACAACTTGTCGACCAATTGCAACGGTCGATCCATTATGCCAGCAACGAGCCTTAAGCGACGATTACTTCTTCGCTTCTAATGAACTCAGCAGCAGTTGAATACGAACCATCAGCGTGTGATGATAGCGCTTGTAATGCTCGTGCTGCTCGCGCTGTGTGGCGTGCGTCCGCGCTTCTTGCTGATGCACTCGGGCCATCGCCGACAAGGTCTTGCCTTGGTCCCCTTGCTCGTATTGGGCCATCGCGTGCTCATGTTCCGCATGGGACTGTTCGTGCAAGTGAACGGCGGCCGCGTGCCGAGCGAGTTGATCGCCGTGAGTTTTGAGCGCTTTCTGAAATTCAGCGAGCTGCTTGGTGGCTTTGTCCAGCTCTTTTTGCCACGCGCGAACATCGTCGCGCCAGTTGCCACTGTCGCTGAACCATGCGCGATGCTCGGCATGCATCTGCTCGTGACTCAGAGTTAACGACCCTGCGGCGTTGCGTTTCTTAGCCATGACCCGTGTCCTTCAATGTAAACGATCTCGGTGAGCGACAAAGTGATCTGCTATTTTGAGTTGTGGCGGATGTGCGAATGACAATTAACACAGCCGAGTGTTAGTTGCATATAGGCCAACGTGGCTCCTTCCAGGTTCTTTTCTTGTGCGAGCCGAATCAACTGTTCATTGACCGAGCGGAAGCTTTTAAGGTGAGAGCGGTACTCGGGCGTGTCGGCCCGAAACCATTCCTCCATCCCCGCAAAGGTCTTGAGCACCGAGGCATTCTTTGCGATCTCATTGAAATCTTCCTGTGCCAGTCCAGCCAGGATCTGCTGTGAGTATTTCAATTTGTTTTGCATCAATACGCTGTGCGCCTTCTCGGGGCGTTTGGGCTGTAGCTCTTGAGCAACACTCCAAGTGGATAACAAAGCCAGTAACGATACCGCTGTAACCATCCATATTCGGGTCATATCTAGTCTCCTTCGTGAGCGAGAGGGTAGCGAAATAAAGCTGCGACGAGTGGGCCGCCCGGTACGTCCTGGGCCTTGACGACATGGACCCGTCCGCCATGCTTAAATGTCTCGACCGCAATGCGATCCAGTAGGTCTTCACAACGAGAGTCGATGGCCGGGGACCGAATCAGAGCCCGTCCGGTGCTCGCATCGTAGTTGCCCCAGATGGCGACATCGTTGGCAACGAACACCGACTCGACTTTGCCGTTGATCGCGGCCGACAGAATGGCATCCAGGTTGGCCGACACACGCCGCGTGCCTTGCACGTGCTCGAAGCGACGCAGGTCATGTTGGCGTGGTGCGGTCCAGATGGGTTGTAACAGGGTGCTCGCTTGGCGGTGAAGTTCGTCAAGGCGGCAGTGATCGGGGTTCCCCGTCAAGGGTTGGTCAACCAAATGTGTGTAGCGGTTCTGTTCCTTAAAGAGTGGAAATAGATAATCGACTCCTGCGAAAACGAGAGGGACACTGTGCTGTGCGAGCAGCGGTTGTAGTGAGCGGCTGATGTCGCGAAACAGGATTTTCATTTCCTCTTTCTCATGCGACGCGATGTCGGTTTGGCCATGGAACACGCCGCGCTGCTTGCCGCGCAGCGATGGTTGACCCGTGTGCATTTGGGCCGTGTGTTCGAGCGGTTCGTGTCGCGCAGCGACAAGCAGTGAGTCTGGCAAGCTGGGTACGGAGACCGGTTCTAAGCCGCTTTCAGTGCCGGCGTAGAATTGGACCTGGTTCTGGCTGACCGCGAGCAGATAGTAGTGCCGATCGAACTCGATGCATTGCAGCAACGGCTTGATGTGGAATCGTGGTCCGACCCATAAAAAGTTTTTGACCGCGATGGGAAGTTTCCAAGCGTGGAACACACCTGGCGCGACAAAGACCGCCAGCCCCGTGGTTTGATCTTTCCAGTACTCGACCTGTTCAGCGAGTGCGTGGGCGGCCGCCAGTAGTTCACGGACGTCGACCGGGCGCTGGCCATGTTCAATCAGCAATTCCTCGGCCCGTTTGAGATGGTTCCGCAACTCGATCGGGCCTTGCTGGCCATCGGCTCCCGTCGGGTGCGTTTCGACATACATGGATACGCAAGCACCGTCGTGGATTTTCGCTAAGTCCAATAACTGCTGACGGGTAATGGTATGCATGGCGGCCACACGCGGCGTTGTGGAGTGCAATTCAGTTCTGTTGCAAATTGAATGCACGCGCCATGCCGCAGGTCGTGAATTTACTCGGGAACGACAAATCACCGGCAAAACCGGGGTCATCGAGCCACCTGAGCCGAATCGGTTGCTGTGCTTGTTCGCACAATCGCGAGCCCTTTCGCACATGGGGAGAAGTCGCTGTCATCGGCGTGGCGGGCTTCGTTATCCTCGCGAGCTCGTGTCGTCCAAGCCGTGTTCGTGTCGTCCAAGCCGTGTTCGTGTCGTGAGAAACCGCGATGCTAGCAGGCGGTAAAATCTCATCTTGACCCTGGTTTTAGCGAGGAGATAGCATGGGCTGCCTGGGATGTTATCGCTCCACGGATTGGCAGCGAATCCCACGCTTCGACCGGAAAGGACTTCACGACCCATGACTTGCACGTTGGCGGAACTCGCACGACGATTCGGGGGCACGCTGCATGGAGCGGGCGAGACCGTCATTGGCGGCGCGATGCCCCTGGGAGTCGAAGCCGCAGGAGACATCACGCTCGTCGATTCGACCGATAAATCTCGCAAAGCTCTGCTCTCGACCCGCGCGTCGGCGGCGGTCGTGAGTGACGATCTCGTCGGGAGCGACGCGCTCCCCATCGGCCTGCCGGTCATTGCGACCAACGATATCCATGCGATCTTTACTGAGATCGTGCAGTTTTTTCGTCCGGTGCGACCCAGGATGCGCGTGGGCATTAGCTCCCAAGCCCATGTGAGTCCCCAGGCGCGTCTGGGTGATGATGTCGACATTCACGCCGGCGCAACGATCGAAGCCGATGTCACGATCGGTCGCGGCTCGGTGATCTATCCGGGCGTGTATATCGGCGCAGGCTGCCAAATCGGTGAACAGGTGACCGTGTACCCGAACGTGGTCTTGTACGAGAATACGCGCGTCGGTCATCGGTCGATCATTCATGCCAATGCGGTCCTCGGTGCCTATGGTTTCGGCTATAAGCAAGTCGAGGGGAGGCATGTGGTCACGCAGCAACTAGGCTACGTCGACATTGGTTGCGATGTTGAGATTGGCGCGGGGACGACCATCGATCGCGGCACCTATGGCCCCACGGTCGTTGGTGACGGCACCAAGATCGACGATCAAGTCATGGTCGGCCACAATTGTCGACTCGGTCGGCACAATCTGATTTGTTCACAGGTTGGGTTTGCCGGCAGCACGACGACCGGCGACTATGTCGTGATGGGAGGTCAGGTCGGCTTACGCGATCATATTCATATCGGCGACCGAGCGATGGTCGGGGCCAAGTCGGGCGTCATGCTCGATGTCGAAGACGGCACTCGCGTGTCGGGCATCCCGGCTCATCCACTCGCGCAATGGAAGTTACAGCAGGTTTGCATTCCGAAGTTGCCCGAGATGCGGCACGAAGTACGCGATCTGGTGCGACAAATGGCCGACTTGCAAGCACGCCTCCTGACACTCGAGTCGACCAATCGGCCTGCCGACGGTCGGCAAGCGGCTTAACGGAACAGCGAAGGTCATGGCGATTGCCTGGAAGGAACCGAGCACCATACGGACCGCGACCACTCCGCGTCGGATCGGCTTATTGGCCGGTTGGGGTCGTTTTCCGATCGTGGTTGCCCAATCACTCTGCGAGCGAGGCTATGAGGTCGTCGGCGTCGGGGTGAAGCATCATGCTGACCCGCAGTTGGAACGCTGGTGTCGTCAGTTTACCTGGTTGGGGGTGGGCCAAATCGGGCGGATGATCCGGTACTTTCGACAACAAGGTCTGAGCGAAGTGACCTTCGCCGGCAAGATCTTTAAGACGCGGCTGTTTCAGCGCGGAGCCATGCTGCGTCACCTGCCTGATCTGCGAACGTTTAATATGTTCGCCAAGCATTTTCTGACCTCGCAGGGAAATCGCCGAGACGATACGTTGTTGCTTACCGTGGTGCATGAATTTGCCAAAGACGGCCTGCACATTGCGCCGGCCACGGATTTTGCCCCGGAATTGCTCGTGAAGTTTACGCAACTCACTCGCCGCGCTCCCACAGCCTCGGAAGCAGCCGACATCCAGTATGGATGGACGTTGGCCAAGGAAATTGGCCGCCACGATGTTGGACAATGCGTGGTCGTCAAAGGTCGCACGGCTGTCGCCGTTGAAGCGATCGAAGGGACCGATGCGTGTATCGAGCGCGCCGGGCAATTGTGCCGCAGCGGCGGACTCACCGTGGTCAAAGTTGCGAAGCCCGCTCAGGACATGCGCTTCGATGTGCCGACGATCGGACTCGGCACGCTCGAAACCCTTGTCCGTAGCGGAGCACGCTGCCTAGCGGTCGAAGCGGATCGCACGATCTTGCTCGATCATTCGGAGGTGGTCCGTTATGCCAATCAACATCGTTTGGCGCTGGTTAGTTTAGACAGCGCGGGGCAATTACCGCCGGCCCGTCACGAGGCGGCCGACGACACCGACCATCCGGAGACACCGTCGACATAAGGGAAGGTAGAAGAAGAGCCAGACGAGGAGCGGCCATCCCGCGGCCATTTGCTCGTCTCATTTCCCGTTCTTTCATTTCCCGCATGTCATGTCTCGAAGTTCCCACCCAGATTCTCTTATGAGGCGGTGGTCTCCGGATCTTTTTTTCGAGGCCGGGAGAGGCGCGTGGCGGCGATTATTTTTTGCCCAGCCGGCGTTTGGCTTGAAAAAACTGCGTGAGCATGCTGCTGCACTCGCGTTCTAAGATCCCCGCAACGACCTGGCAACGATGATTGAGCCGCGCATCGGTGAGTAGATTGTAGAGCGAGTTGACCGCGCCGGCCTTGGGGTCGGCCGCGCCGTAGATGACCCACGGGATGCGAGCTTGAATGATCGCACCGGCGCACATCGGACACGGTTCGAGCGTGACGTAGAGCAAGCAGCGTTCGAGTCGCCAGTCGTTCAAGGCCTGGGCGGCCTGCGTGATCGCAATCATCTCGGCATGCGCCGTGGGGTCGTGGAGTTGTTCGCGCTGGTTGAACGCCGCGCCGATCACGCGTTCTTCATGCACAATGATCGCGCCCACGGGGACCTCGTCCAATTCATACGCTTGCTGCGCCTGCTGCAACGCCTGGCGCATGAAGTGTTCGTGAATGGGTCCCCATTCGTCGGAGAGCGTGTCGTGTGGTGAATTCATATGGATGAAATATCGAAGTTAGCCGCGACGCGCAAGCGGAGCGCGTAAAGGTCGCAAAACCGAACCAGCTTGCAATCGTCACGCGCTCCGCTTGCGCGTCGCGGCTAACGTGAGGAAATGTCGCTGTCCGCTAATTCTCGCCTAAGATGACGGGGATTTCGACGACTTTTCCCTCGCGGACCACGTCGACGATCACGCGATCGCCGGGATGCTTGCTCTCGATCTCGCTCAAAAATTGATCGGCCGAGGTGACCTTTTTGCCGTCGACCCCGACGATCAAATCGGCAGCCGAGCGGTCGATCGTTTCGTACTCGGCCACGAAGGGGCCTTGGCGCCGGCGTTCGCGCACGATGCGCGGGCCGCGCAACCCGGCACGCTCGGCGGGTCCATTTTGTCCGAGTTTCGCAATCAACAGACCGCGCTCGGTCTCAAACACCATCGCGATGCCGATCTCGGGACGAATGACTCGGCCGTTCTGTATCAACTGGGGCACGACCCGCGCGATGCTCGAGGCGGGGACGGCAAAGCCGACGCCGGCGTTCTGCCCGGTGCGGCTGGCAATCGCGGTGTTCATGCCAATCAATCGGCTCTGGCTATCCAGGAGCGGCCCGCCACTGTTGCCGGGGTTGATCGCCGCGTCGATCTGGATAATCGACTTCATCGTGCGACCGTTGCGCGCTGGCAGCGATCGGTTCAAGCTCGACACGATGCCGGTGGTCAGCGTGCGTTCCAAGCCAAATGGGTTGCCGATGGCAAACACGCGCTGCCCGACACGCAGACGGCTTGAATCGCCCACCAGCAAAGGAAACAACAGCGTTTCCGGCGCTTGGATACGAATCACGGCAATGTCGGTCGAAGGGTCTTGGCCCACGAGTTCGGCGCGGAACGTCGAGCCGTCGTAGAGCGTGACTTCGATTTCGCGGGCGTTCTCGACGACGTGATAGTTCGTGAGGATGTGTCCTGCCTTGTCGATGATCGAGCCGGAGCCCGATCCTTCGGTGGGAATATCGATCATGAAGACGGTGGCTTCGCGCACACCTTTGGTGTTGATGTTCACGACGCTGCGATTGCAATGTTCATAGACCGAGACATTCACGCGTTCTTCGAGCGTGAGTCCGTCGGGATCGCGTGGCACGTCGGCCACGACGTTCAGCGCGGCCAAGGGATTTGCCGCTGGAGCCGCTACCGCGCCAGGAAACGTTGGCGGCGGCAACGGTACCACGGCGCGCGGCCGCGGCGCTTCTTGAGCCTGTAGCTCAGCATGATCTTCCGTCCGTAGCCACGCGAGCGTCGCCACGGCTCCCAGCACGAACGATAATCCGCAACTCAGTATCCAGGGTCTGCTCACGATCCAAGCTCCAGCGAAGGGGGAGTGTTCTGTGCAGATTATGGCGGGCATCCTATCGGTTGATCCAGGGGAACCGTGCCGCGTAGCGAAATTCTTTCGATGCGCGCGATCGTTACGACCGCTCAAAGTCGGTCGAGCGTAAAGACCGAAATACCCTGTCAGATTAGCACTTAGGAATATGTTGCCTAATGTTGCTAGCATCGCCAGTCCGATAGTTTTACCAGCAGCCAAGACCCAGCTTTGAGTTCGACTGCGTTGTGTGTAGGAGACGGATCGCGTGCCTCGAACGGACCAAACTCATGAGCGGTTGATGTCGCGCCCGGACGCACTGAGCGTCCTGGTCATCCGCCTTCGAGTTGGTCATGCACAAACCCCGCTCACGTTGAACCCTGGCCGGCTGTCCCCGCCTCGCCACTCTGGCCTGTAGACTAAACACTTCCTGGGTAGGAGACTCGGAATGAACCGCCCGCGCATTGCGCTGTTGATGTTGATGGTGATCTACACCACCTTGCTCATGGCTGTCGGCAACGCCGACGACGAAACGGATGTGCCGGGGCTCGAGCTCCGCGGAGCTTCGGCGGCGTATGATCCGACCCAAGCGTTGCTCTATTACGGCCCACTCGATGAGCCAAGCTTACCGGTCGATGCGTATGAAGATCCGTATTTGAACGAAGCGTACGGGCTGCCTAGCCGCAACGACCTGTGGGTCGGCGCGGAACTCGAGACGGCCGATGATTCAGGCGAGTCGACGCTGCTCGAGGCCGCGATCTCCCCTGCGATCAGCAATCCCACGCTGGATGATCTGCCCGGCGCACCGTCTCCGGTCGCGAACACAGAGCCGTATGATCTCGATGATCTGTTCTATGCCGAGCAACAACCGACGCTCGCGCCGCCGAAACCCAAGGCCGAGCCGGTCGTGAGCACGCCGGTCTATACCGAAGACGACTACGCTGCCGAATTTGGCGACTATACCGCGCACGACAATAGCTGCCCGCTGTTGAGCGACGTGGTGGAGAAAGTCGTGCGGGATTCGAATCGCTGCCTACGATCGTATTTTGAGCAAGCCGAACAGCATTTCGTGAAGACGTACGGTGAAGAAGCGCCAACACTGTTCGACGACGGCAATCCAGCGCTCGGCCGTAAAGGTAAGTACCGCGATATTGCCGCGATCGAGTCGGCCGAGAGTCTGACCGATGAGCTCGACTGCGACAAATACCTGCTGCACATTCATGGCGAGTATGGCTGGTATGACGTTCCGGTCTCGCCGACGATGACCCCCACGATGGTCGCGACGGTGATCCTGCCGGCCGCTCCGCTGGTTGCGGTGCGTGAGCGCGAGTTGGTTGACGACGCATGGCAATGGGACTGCCACGCCCCGGTGCAGGTCGTGAAGCAGAATCAGTGCTATGATCCCCAGCTATCGTCGCTGCTCGATCCGGAGGTGAATTGGTCGCGGCTGTGGTGGCCCGAGGCGTCGGCGACGCCGGTGGCCAGCGTCGCGACGCAAGACCTGGACCTGATCGATGAGTTTGACTTCCTCGACGCGGGCCTGCCGCAACTCACCGAGAGCGAGACGGTCTCGATGGTGGTGGCCAAGGTGGGCGAGTGGTTGGGCGCCGCGCAGCAGTCGCTGAACGATTGGGTGGGTGAGTCCCCTCGACCGGTCCAGGACCGTGGTGTGGCCGACTCGACGTTTGACGAGTTGCTCGACAACTCGATCCGTAGCCGGGGCGAAATCAACTTCGACTGGGACGAGTTTTAAGCCCGCCTGGTTGGCCGGTTCCGCAGTGAGATGAACCGGCTACTCGGCTGAACGTATCCTGAACGCGGGGTCCAGGGGGGCAGACCACCTGGGCCCCGCCCCCCTTTTGGGCATCGTTCGGGTCTGTTCAAACAGACCCTCTCCGAGCTGCGGGGGCGTCGGTCCACAGGATAGCTCAAATCAACGGTTGGACATGCTTATCCGGGGGCTGACGCCCCCGGCTCGGGCTAACCGGGGGTGCTCAAGTTCAGGTCGTGCGGGCTCGACGGCCGAGATATGACCGCCGCCGCAGAGAATTTCGTTGAGTTTGCTTGGTTCGTCTGGCTAAACTTAACCTATTCGCCCATATCTGACTTATCTGCGAATCGCTCGCCCGTCCGTGTGCCGACTTTGATGAATAAAGTACGGACGGCAAGTGTGTCATTCTCTCTCTAGGTGGGAGCGCTATATATTATGACCAGTTCTGCCTGCACTCGATGGCTTGTCTCGATCGGGTCATTGCTGCTGTGCGTGTCGACTCAACCGGCTGCACTGCGGGCGGCTCCTTTGTCGGCCGAGGCCGACACCTTTGTGAAAGCCGACGGTGAAGCGTTCTTTGCCATCGGGCTGGGCGCACCGTTGACGGCGATACCAACACGTCCACACGACATTGTCGTGTTATTCGATACTTCGGCCAGCCAAGCCGGCGAACATCGTGAGCAAGGTCTGCAAGCGCTCGATGCCTTTCTGACCACGCTCGCCGATCGCGATCAAGTTCGTCTGATCGCTGTCGACGTGTCGGCAGTTCCGCTCACCGAATCATTTGTCGCCGTGGGCAGCGACGCGCTCAAGCAAGCCCGTCAGGCTTTGCAACGGCGGGTTCCGCTCGGCGCAACCGATATGGAAGCCGCTCTCGAAGCCGCCCTCGGTAGCTTCGCTTCGCCTCGGGCCGATCATGCCGCCGCGGTCGTGTATCTTGGCGATGGTATGAGCACCGCGGGGTTCATTCCCACGGCGCGGATGCGGCAACTCGTGCAAAAATTTGTCGCGGCTCGCGTGGCTGTCTCGAGCTATGGAGTTGGTCCACGCGTTGACGCCCTGCTGCTCGGCGTGTTGGCGAATCATACGGGCGGCATGTTCACGGTCCAGCACGACGATCTCGACCCGAAACAGATTGGCATGCAATTGGCCGGCGCGGCCGATGGTGAAGTCTTGTGGCCCGTGCAGTTCAAATATGCCGCCACGCTCGGCGACGTGTACCCACGTCAGTTGCCTCCGTTGCGATTGGATCGGGACAACGTTCTGATCGGTCGCTCGGCCAAAGCTCCGCAAGGCGAAATCACGCTCCAGGCTGAAATGGCCGGCAGGAAAATCGATCTGAACTGGCACGTC
>CAYLYE010000069.1:0-26743 GCA_964387325.1 uncultured Planctomycetaceae bacterium | reverse complement strand
ACGGCCCACACGAAGATGATTTCCGCCGCGACCAGCCACCCCGCGCGAAGTGTCGTGCGAGCCGAGTGCGCGGCGTGCTCAGGGGGCGTGGCGTCGCGCTCGATCATGCCGCGTCTCGATACCAAATCCTAGGCCGATAATGGAGAACGAACCAACAGCGTACTCCCCACAGCCTGCTCTGCCCAGGCCGTCTCGACGCACACGCAGCAGGAACGCGCTCGCAGCGAATGACTCAGCGCTTGTCGGCGATCACGCCCAGGCCGCTGTCGGCCTCGAACAACGCGACCTCGCGCAAGCCTAGTTCAGCGAGCCACTCGCGAACCTCGGCGGCCGTGTGTCGCCAGCAGTACTTGGGATAGTACCAATCGAAGTTCAGATGCACGTTCTCGTCGAACGTGAGCTGGTCGTTCCAGAAGAACTTCATGATGTTGTAATACATGAAGCGTTGCAGGTCATACGTCCCGGCCTTGAAGCCCAACAGTTCAACGTCCTCGGTGAGCGTGACGGTCGTCTTGAGATCGGAGAACACCTGGGCCATTTTCGTGAGCGGTTCGAGCGCCTTCCAGGCCTCTTCTGGCGGCATGTCGGCGATCAACGCGCGAATATGATCGTCGGCAAACTCGCGGAGCGGCGCCTTCTGGCGATAAACATAGAACAAGATCCGGCCGCCGCGCTTGAGCACGCGCACGCAACTGGTCAGCGCGGCTTTGGTGTTCGGCGTATGGTGCAACACCCCTTCGCTCCACACTACGTCGAACGTCTCGTTGGCGAACGGAATGTGTAGCGCGTCGGCCTGGACAAACTGAAACCGAGCGTCGTGTCCCCAGTTCTTATGGGCCACATCGATCGCCGATGAGATGTCCAGATCGACGATTTTCTCGGGCAAGTGTCCCCAGACGTGTTCGTTGCGTCCGCAGCCGCAGCCGGCGTTGAGCAGTGTCTTGCCGCGCATGTGAACCGCGAAGTCGTCGGGCGAGTTGACGCCGAACCACTCTTTGTAGGCCTGCAAAGTCATGGCGAGATGGCCTGGCTCGGCGCCGAAATTGGGCGTGCGGTTCCACTTGTAGCCGAACCCCTCTTGGGTCTGTTCCTGCTGTTCGTCGATCGTGCTCACCAAGCGCGGAATGCCACGCACGATCGGAAACGATTCGCCGGTCGACTGACAGACAAGCCGGTCTCCGTCGACCTCCAGGGCTTGGGTCGCATCGAACGGGTGGGTGAGCGGAACGAGGGTTTCTGTCGCCAGCATGGGTGGTCTTCCTTGATCGTGTGTTGGGCTCGTCGGGCGAGTACCGTCAATATAAACAGAATGGCTCAGGCAGCGCAAGCCGAGTTGGCGTGACCGAGCGGTGCTAGCATCGCCCGCAGGCCGTGTGCCAAATCGGTCCACGTGGGTTGCAGCGTCGCGCGGAGCAGCGTCGTGTCGGCGATCAGGTCGGTCTCGCGTTGCCGCTCGACCTCGTTGAACACCACTTGGCGCTCGAGCAACACGCCGATCGTCTCGGCAATCTCGCGAATGCTGGCGGGGACCGCACCGGCAATGTTGAGTACGGGAGGCGGCTCGGCGACGGTGAGCAACCGAGCGACCATCGCCGCGGCGTCGTCAACATAGCATAGCGAGATTTTCAGCCCCGCCTCGTCGTCCGGATCGCACGGGTTACGGTCGATCGTGATCGGCTTGTGGTTTGCGACACTGTCGGCCAAATTCGACACGAGCATGCCGCTCTGCGAGGGCCCATAGATGCCAAAGGGGCGCAGCAATGTGAGCCGCAGATCGTTTCGCAGCGGCGCGAGCGCTTCCTCGGCTTGCAACTTGCTCAACGGGTACCAGCGATCGCGCCGCACGCTGGCGCTCTCGGCGAGTGACGTGAAGCTCGGGCCGTACACGCTACCGGTCGAGGCGTAGATGAATCGGCTCACCCCAGCGCGCCGCGCCGCCTCGGCCGCCTCGACCGCCGAGATCACGTTGACATTCCAGACGTGACCGATCATCTCGGGCAACCGACGATAGTGGGGCGACTGAGCCAGATAGACGACCGCCTCGGTCCCCTCGGGGTACGCGAACTCGGCGCTCAAGCGGCCGGTTGCCGGGTCGATGCCGCCGCTCGTTCGACTGCTGACGGCGTGGACGGTGTGTTGCTGGCCTTGCAGCTCGCTGACGAGTCGTTGGCCTAACAGGCCTCGACTGCCGATGACGGTTACACGCATGATCGAAAGTCCTTGGCGTCGTGCGGCGCCGTGAGTTACGAAAAGGGTTAAAACTGTAAACACCTGCGTAGCGTGGCGCAGAACCGGGCCGACACCACCTCGCTGCTATGATAACGCTCGTACCAACGCTGGCCGTCGGCCACCATCTGCTGTAGATAGCCCGGGTCGAGATATAACCGTCGCAGCGCCGCAAACACCTCGTCGTCGGTGCGCGTGTTGCAGATCGGAGGCATCTCGTCGAAGCACCAGCGATGCCGTTCTTCATCCAAGTAGATGAGCGTCGGTCGGCCGTAGACCATCGCCTTGGGCATCACGCCACCAAATGCGCCGAGATAAAATTGATCGGCCGTGATGTCGCAGGCGCGCAGGTAACGGGTCATACTGGCCGTGGGCTGCTCTTTGATCCAGAGCACGCGGTCGCCCACCCCGAGCTCGTCGAGCAACGCCTTCGACTCCTCCACCGTCTTGCCCCAATCGACAAACACAGCTCCGGCCGACGGGTTGACCTCGTGGACGAATCGAGCGAACCCGCGTATGAAAATGTCGTTCCCTTTTTCCCAACTCGGGTGACGCGTCGCTTCCCAATGCTGTCGCGATGGGTGAAAAATGATGAAATCGCTCGCCAGCTTCATCCGCAATTCCTGCCGCAGGGCTTCCCACTTGCGATCGCTCAGCCAGTCTTCGTTGATCGGATGCGGAATGAAACGATGGTTGTCGAGTTCGAGCCGCTCGGCTGCCAGGATGTTATCGCAGTTGGTAATCAACGAGGCGTCGGCAAATCGATACGTCATCGCACACACGCGCCCTGAGGGTGTGTTGTCGAACGGGATGCTGCGAATCGTACCGTGCTCGTAGGCGATGTAGGGGCGCTTGTCGAGCAGCAACGGGTAGATGCCGTCGCTGGCATAACCAAGGATCAGGTCATAATGACCGCACAGTTTTTTCCAGTCGTTCGCGATGCTGCGATAACCGATGATGTCGTTTAGGACGAGTTGATCGTCGCGCTCAGGAAAGGCTCGGGCAAACTCGTCGACCAATTGCGCGCAACGTTCATCGAACCAGGACAGGTCCTCGCCCAAGTTGCCCGACCGCCGTCGTGTGGTCAGCTTCGACCGGATCGTCACGACCGCTCGGGCCAAGTGCCCAGGCACGCTGAGCACCGCGTGGACGACGTGACGCACGAGCGACACTCCGCGACGCAAAGCGCCCCGAACGAGTCTGGCCAGGCCGCGCGCGAACTGTGTCCCGCGGCGAGCCATGCGTCGCGTCAACGTGGGCACGTGGCGAACCAGGACGTCCGTGCCACGGTAGACCGCCAGCATGGCGAGCAACGGCAACCAACCGACGACCGCCAGGGGGACCGACCACGCCGAAGACGACTGCGATCGATAGCGGGTCGCGGCCGAGTTGAGTCGCCGGCCGATGCCCAGCCACGCTTTGCGCACAAAGTCGCGGACGGGTGCAAACGAGGCTTGGACTTGGTTCCAGCGGCGACTCAAGTAGCCCCGACCGCGCTGTAGCCCCGTGTTCGCTCGACTTAGGATCGGCTTGGTGAGCGCGTTCCCGACATGGCGAGGCCAGGCCCAAGCACGGTTGAGCACACGACGAAGCGTCTGTCGAACGGCTTGAAATGCATGTTCCGCTTGTGTCTTTAATTGCTGCCGCAGACGTTTGGCTCGATAGTAAGCGATGGTCGTGTGTTGCACATGGGGGCGCTGCCAGTTGGCGATCACGTAGCGCCAAAACTGCCACGCCAGCGGTCGTTGCTCACGGCGCGCCAAGAGCGCTCGGACACACAAACTGCGTGGCCCTTGGATGAACCACGTAGGACGACGAAAGCCGCGCAGATTGACCTGCCGCCAATTGGGATGAAACGGGTCACCAAAATCCCCCTCGAAATCAGCGTCCTCCCACTCGGGACAGCCCATGATGTGGTAGTAATCGTAACACATCACGTCGATGTCCCAGCCGGAGCGGTCCAACAACTTGCCATTGTTGTAACCGTTATTGGCCACGTTTCCCAAACAGAGCACGCGCGGCGCGCGACCGTACTTATCTTGGAAATCGAACAGGCACTGCCCCACCTCGGCCCAGGTCTCTCGCTCGGTGCGCGATGCCCCCGCGGGCGTATCGATACGCGGTAAACGATTCACTCTGGGTAACAATCGAGTGGGCATCCGCTATCTCACGGCAAAACTATAAAATGCACTCTGATAACGATCGAGTACGCATCGCTCCACCAACCGAAATCGCTCACCCATCACCGTTTCAAACCACGTCTGATCGAAGTGGAACAAATGGTACGGGTCGATCGGCTCCACGTCCGGTCGATAAGGGTTATAAGGTTCGGCGCCCTTGATAAACGACACCCAGGTGACGAACCGACCGCGCGGGGCGAGTACCCGCGCGATTTCGTCCAACGCCCGATCGAGCAGCAGCACGTGATCGAGCGACGTGGCGGCGATGACCGTGTGAAACGTCCCCGCGTCCCAAGGGAGTATCTCGGCAATCCCTTGATGAAACGCGAAAGGGTGCGGGTCGACCGCGGCGAGCGGATCGACTCCAGCAATGTGATCGACAGGATAATCTTGCAGATACAGCGGAACGCTCTGCGGGCCACAGCCCAAGTCGAGCACGTTGCCCTGCATGTGCGATGTGAGGAAGCAGCGAAATAGTTCGCCGCACATGTGTCCTGCGACGGTACAACTGTCAACCGGGAACCCTTCATACGCCCGGGCATTGACGGCGAGCAGCTTGTGCCACACGTCGAAGGCCTGGGGTGCCAGCGGTCGCAATCGCGCGAGCGACTCGTCCCACGTCGGCGCGGTGTCGAACGGGGCGGGAACAGCAGGGACCCCGTGCGGTTCGCGAATCAGATTACCTCGCAAGCGGAGCGACTCGATTTGCAACTGAAAACGAAGCTCTTGCGTCTCATGGGCCAGTTGGGCAGTCGAATTCAGCTCGCCGACCGCGACGCGATTCTCGAGCGCGTTCACTGCATTGAGCAAGCCTCCGATACGCGCGATCGGCTCGTACTGTTCCAGAGCGCCGAGCCGCTGATCGACCAAGGCAAGCTGATATTGAGAGCCATTCAGGCTTTGCTGCGCGGCGGCGAGTTGCTGCTCTTGGGTTGCCGCGCTATGCTGAATGGCCTCGGCAAGTGACTGACGCGCCGCATGCAACTCGGCCTGCACGAGCGTGAGTTGGTGCTGCGCGTCGTCGAGTCGGCGCTGCAAGGTCCGCACCTCGCCGGGTAGCTGCTGCAACTTGTCCCACAGCTCGCGCCACCGTGTCGGCGCGCACCATCGCCGTGCGCTGCGCCAACGGCTCGAAAGATGATCAACGGCGGTGGCCATGACAGTGTGATCCGGCTCATCCGGCCTTTCGCAGAGTAAGTTCCGGTTCCGCGGCGCGTCGCACCGTGATCTCAAAGGGCTGATCGAACAACGTCGACAGCGGCCGACTGCGTCGCTTGATCTCGATTTGCACGACCCGATCCCACATGCACAACGGGTCAATGTAGAACGCCGATTCGGCCCCGCGTTTCTCGGGAAACAACGCCACCGTGAGCTGATAAAAACCATCGCCGCTGAGCAGATCGTCGGCCGTCAGGCGAATCACATGCCGACCGGGCTCGAGCACGCCAATGTCGCGGAACTCGGGCTCGTGACTGATCCAACTGGTCGCCGTGACGCCGTCACTGCGCGTGAAGCGGATCCAGACGGCCGGATTTATGACCCTCTGTTGACAGTCGACCGTGATCTCGAAATGCACCTGCGAATGCTGGAAGAACGCCAGCGTGGCGCGCTCGCGCTCATCCAGTACTCGAATCGACTCGATGCGGACCAGCGGACCATCGAGCTTCACGCCCTGCGTGAGCGCCTGCTGTTCGTTGAAGATCGTCGAGGTTTCGAGTTGCAGCGACTCGTAGATGCTGCAAATGTCTTGTGCCGGTCCGATCTGACGTAGCTCGCCTTTCTCGATGAGCATCGCGCGGTGGCATAGCCGCTTCATCAAATCGGTCGAGTGCGAGACGAACAGCACCGTCGCGCCGCTTTGGCAAATCTCTTTGATCCGCTTGAGACACTTGGGGACAAAGAACGAATCGCCGGCGGCGAGCGCCTCGTCGACGATGAAAATGTCGGGCTCGACACTGATGGCCGTCGAGAACGTGAGTCGGGCCTGCATGCCGCTGCTGTAGGTTTTGAACGGCTGATCGATGACCTCGCGCAGCTCGCTGAAGTCGATGATCGAGTCGAGCTTGCCGTCAATCTCTTCGCGGCTCATGCCCAGGCACAGTCCTCCCATGTAGATATTTTCTCGACCGGTGTACTCCGGATGGAAGCCGGTCCCCAGTTCCAGAATGGCCGACACTCGGCCGTTGATCGCGACGCTGCCTCCGGTATGGTCGAGCGTGCCGGCCAACACCTTGAGCAGGGTGCTCTTGCCCGCGCCATTACGACCGATCACCCCCACGACCTCGCCCCGTTCGACATTAAACGATACATCGCTGAGTGCGTGGAACTCGCTATGGTGCGGGCGGCGCGTGACCAGTTCCCAGAACATGTCGGCCGGCTTGCGATAAACCTTGTACGTCTTGCTGAGGTTGCGGACCTCGATCGCGTGTCGGGTCGAGTCGCTCATAGCACACTCCCAAAGCAGACTTTGAGTTTGCGCCACACGCCGTAACCCAACACGAACAGGATCGGCGCTCCCGCGGCGAATACCACCCAGGCCAGCGGATGCTCGATGCGGCCGAAATAGCAAACGTCCTGGAAACACCAAGCCAGGTAGCTAAACGGATTGAAATAGAGCGCGGGTCGGATCGGCTCAGGCACCCAAGCGGGCAAGTAGAACACGGGCATAAAATACACGCCCGCCGTGCAGAACAATTGCAGCACATCTTTCACATCGCGAAAATACACACTCAGCGAGGCGAGCAGATAGCACACGCCTCCCACGGCCAGAAATTGCAGACCCCACAAGACGGGCAGCAGAACATAGGTCCACGGCAGCGTGCCCGTCGTGACCAGTGTGTAGATCACGAGCAGCGCGGTGGCGATGAGTTGCGTGATACCGCTGGCCAGAATGCCCTTGATGGGCAACACCTCGAGCGGAAACACGACCTGTTTGACGAGATTCGAGTTGGCAATGACCACGCTGGCCGCCTTGCTCATCGACTCCTGGAAGGCCATCCAGGGGATGAGTCCCGAGAGCAGATAGACCGTGAAGTCGCGCGGCATCTCGACTCCGCCGCCGACACGCAGCTTGAACACATACGCGAACACGAACACGTACACGGCCATGAGCGCGAGCGGATGACCGGCGGCCCACAGCACACCGAACATTTGTCCCGCGTAGCGATCGCGAATCTCGCGCTTGGCCATCTCCCAGGTCAAGCGACGGTGTCGCAACACCGGTGCGAGCGGGGCGAGCCAGTAGTCAGCGGCGGGCGTCGTGTGCGTCGTGCTCATGAATCGTTCTGTGAGAGATTAGGCGCTGCGGACCCAGGCTTTGCTCTGGACACCGTCGGTAAAGTGGCGTTGCAGCCACTCGACGCTCAAGAGCGACCAGATCAACAATCGGTGGTTCTGACGGCCCGAGAAATGCTCTTCGAGCTTGCCGCGAATAAATTTTTGATCGAACCAGGGTCGCTGCAGTGTGCGTCGATCGAACAAGATGCTCTTGATGTAGTCCATCGATGGCCCGCGATACCAATTCGCGTCCGGAGGCGAGAAGCCTTGCTTGCGTTGTTGCGTGAACTCGCGGGGCAGGAACGACTCCATGGCCCGTCGCAACACTCGTTTTCCGTCGGCCGACTCGACGTGGGCCTGCGAGTGGCCCATGAGCGTCTCGGTGTTCAGCTTCAGCGATGGTCGCACGCGCCACGACAAATCCACCAGTGCGTTGTCAAGGAACGGCACGCGCGTCTCGAGCGAATGGGCCATGCTGATCCGGTCTTCGGTGACCAGAAAGCCATGCAAGAACGTCTTGAACTCGAAGTGCAGCGCGCGTTGCACCATGTTCTCGATCGCCGACAGTCGGCCATCATACGCCGGTGCCGAGGCCATGACTCGCGCGTAGCTTGCTCGCGCCGACTCAGAATACGAGTGCAGATCACCCACGAATAGGGCGGGTAACTCCTGCGGCGACAAAAATCGATGCCAGTAGGAAAAATACGAATCGTCGAATGACTCGAACGACCCCGAGGTCATCCCCTTCGAGTATCGCCACGGGTAGCCGGCGAACAGTTCATCGCCACCAGCCCCCGCCAGGCACACTTTCACGAACCGGCTGGCGAGCTTGGCGACGTACCAATTCTGATGACACATGCCGACGCGCGGGTCGTCCATATGCCAGGTGATTTTTTCCATCGCGGCGGGCATGTCGCCGGCGTGCAACACGACGTCGTAGTGCTCGGTTTGCAGCAGATGCGAGAGCTGCTCTGCACTGCGTCGTTCGTCGAAGCCTTGCTCGATGCCGTTGACGTTCGTGAGGTCGAACCCGCCGGTGAACGTGAGCAGCCGCGGAATCGAACGTCCCGCGACGGCGACGATCGAGCCACTATCCATGCCGCCGCTTAGGTACGAGCCCACCTCGACATCGCTGATCAGTTGCCGCTTGACCGCGGCGCAGAACGTTTCGCCAACCAGCTCGGCCGTTTCGCGCTCGTCCGAGAGGCTTAGATCGACACTCGGAAAGCCGTTGTGAAATTTCCGCGGAGTCGGTATCTGCCAAGCGTCGGGTCGCACGGTGAGACACTCACCCGGCTCGAGCAGGTGTACGTCCTCGAACATGGTGGTCGAACCGAACGTGTTCTGGAACGTGAAATACTCGACCAGCGCGGCCGGGTTCAGCTGGCCACTCAACAGCCCGCTGGCAAAGAGCGCCTTGATCTCGCTGGCGAAGAGTAGCGTTCCCTGACTGAACGCATAGTACAGCGGCTTGACCCCGAAGCGATCGCGGACCAGCGTCAGCTCATTCTGAAAGCGATCGTAGATCGCGAACGCGAACATGCCGTCGAGCCGCGAGCAGGCCTCGGCGCCGTATTCTTCCCAGAGGTGCAAGATCACTTCGGTGTCGCTGCGGGTGCGGAAGATATGTCCCGCCGCGATCAACTCGTTGCGCAACTCAGGAAAGTTATAGATCTCACCGTTGAAGCTGATCCAAAAGCGGCCGTCGCCACTCGCCATCGGTTGATGACCGTAATGCGTCAGATCGATGATCGCGAGGCGACGGTGACCCATCGCGACCGAGAATCGCCCGGCCGCCATCTCGTCGCGGAAGAACGAGCTGCCGAGCGAAGGCAGGTGCTCGTTGATATGCCGAAACGCGGGATCCGCGAACGCGGCCCAGGAGCCTCCGTCGCCGTCACGCTGACCGGGGCGGAAATAAGCGTAGCCGGCGTCATCCGGCCCGCGATGAGCCAGCGCATCGCACATCCGCTTGACCGCTTCCGGGTCAATAGGCCGACGATGGGTGCTGACCAAGCCTGCAATTCCGCACATCGATGACAATCCCCCACGGATGAAATGCGAACTAGGCCGACAATCGGAGCGAGCCGGGCGACGCACTCTCGACCGCCGAGCGAACCGCGTTGATCACATGTGTCTGTTGGCTCTCGGTGAGTTCCGGGAACATGGGCAGGCTCAGACAGTGATCGGCGACCTCCTCGGCGACCGGGAAGCTGCCACGTCCCAACCCCAGATCGCGATGCACGTCTTGCAAGTGTAGCGGCACGGGGTAATAGACCATGTTGCTCACTCCCGCGGCCGTGAGTTGCTTGCCGATCGCGTCACGGTTCTCGACCCGGATCGTGTACTGGTGGTACACACAGCGAACGCGGCGATTGGCGCTCGGCGTGATCGCGACGATCGTGCCTTGCTCGCTGATCTCCTGTGGGCAGACGACGTTGGCCAGCGTGGACAACGCGCGGTTGTAGAACACGGCATGGCGGCGTCGCGCGTCGCTCCAGGCATCGAGCTGACGAAATTTCACGCGCAGAATGGCGGCTTGCAACTCGTCGAGGCGGCTGTTGAGTCCCAGCTCGCAGTGACGGTACTTGATCTTGCCACCGTGACGGCGGAGCATCTCGACCCGCTCGAACACCTCGGCGTTATTGCTCACCACCATGCCGGCATCGCCAAACGCGCCGAGGTTTTTGCTGGGGAAGAAACTGATGCAGCCGGCATCGCCAAACGAGCCAACCTTGCGTCCCTTGTACGTCGCGCCGATCGCCTGGGCACAATCTTCGACGATGGCCAACTGGTGCCGCTGGGCAATGTCGCCGATCGCGTCCATGTCGCACGGCTGACCATACAGATGCACCGGCATGATAACCTTCGTGCGCGGTGTAATCGCCGCTTCGATTTTTGTCACGTCCATGTTGTACGTCTGCGGGTCGATGTCGACGAATACGGGCTTCGCGCCGACGATGCCGATCGCCTCGGTCGTGGCCACGAACGTGAAAGGAGTCGTGATGACTTCATCGCCCGGCCCGATCCGCAGAGCGCGCAGGGCCAAGTGCAGGGCGTCGGTCCCATTGGCCACGCCGGCCGCGTGCTGGCAGTCACAGTAGGCGGCGACCTCTTTCTCGAACGCCGCGACGTTGGGACCCAGAATGTAACGCCCCTCGGCCGCGACCTGCTGCATGGCCTCGTCAATCTCGCGCTTGAGCGTTTGGTACTGCTGCTGTAAATCGCACATCGGGATCATGAAGCACCTGCGAGAAAAATGATGAATGCGGAATGATGCATGATGAATAAATACAAGTTGGTTAGGCGACCTTTTTTGAATCGGGCAAGGTCTTTTCGAGGGGCACGTCGACGCGGAGGATCGAGTGCGGATCGAGTTGCACATACTCGCGGTTGCACTCGCCGCAGGTCGCCCGTTCGCCCGAGAATTGCAGCACGATGCCACACTCGCAGGCCCAGCCCCGTTGTCGGGCCGGGTTGCCGACCATCACGGCATGCGGTGGCACGTCCTTCGTGACGACAGCCCCGGCACCGATCAAGGCGTGCTCGCCGATTGTCCGGCCGCACACGATCGTCGCGTTGGCGCCAATGCTCGCGCCGCGCTTAACCAGCGTGGGCTGGTTGTCCTCGGGTCGATTGCGCGGAAAGGCCGAGCGGGGCGTGACAATGTTCGTGAACACACACGACGGGCCGCAGAACACGTCATCTTCGAGCGTCACGCCGTTGTAGAGCGACACGTTGTTCTGGATCTTGCAGTTGTCGCCGATCGACACGCTCGGGCCGATCACCACGTTCTGGCCGATACGACATCGCTCGCCGATGCGAGTCCCTTTGATGATATGGCAGAAGTGCCAAATCATCGTACCGCGACCGATATCGACGCCGTCGTCAATATACGACGACTCGTGTGCAAAATAAGGCGACTCGGACATGCTGGGGTGATCCTGACAACCAAAAGGGGAGTTGAACTCAGGTGCAACCTTATGCCGTCTTGCGACGACGCTCGTCGATACGGTGAATCTTGGGCAGCGACTGCAATTGCTGATCGACCTGCTCGAGGATCCGCACCACGCGTAGTCCGTCGCGGCCATCGCTCCGCGGCGTCGTGTTGTTCCGGATGCTGTCGACGAAGTGCTGCACCTCGACCAACAGCGGCTCGACGGTCGGCACACGCGGCAAGATCACGTCGCCATGTCGGATGTTAATCGCCTGCAACGCCGTCACGGTGTCGGTCACCACGCGGGCATTGCTCTGAATGATGCGCAACTTCTCGGCCGCTTGCATGTCGTCGAAGATCATCATCTTCTCGCTGCCAACGACGACCATCTTGCGTTCCTTCTGCGGGTCGAGCCACGAGACGTGAATCTGGGCCATGCGGCCGTCAGGAAAGTGCAGATTGACGAACACGACGTCCTCGATGCCATCCTGCAAGTAGCATTCGCCGCGCGCGGTGACGCCGTCGGGTTCTTGTCCGAACAGGTACAAGATCACCGAGATGTCGTGCGGCGCGAGCGACCAGAAAGCGTTTTCCTGCGTCCGTACCACGCCCAGGTTAAGTCGCTGGCAGTACATGTAACAGATGCGGCCCAGGTCGCCCGAGTCGATGCGCTGCTTCATCATGTCGACCACCGGGTGATACTCGAGCAGATGGCCGACCATCAGCTTGCGATCGAGTTTATCAGCCAGCTCGACCAGCTCTTCGGCGTGTGGCGTGTTGAGCGTCATCGGTTTTTCGACGTAGACGTGTTTGCCGGCTTCTAAGGCCGCGCGGGCCATCTCGAAGTGCAAAGGCGCGGGCGTGGCGAGCGCCACGGCGTCGATACTCGGGTCGCCCAGCAGACTCTCGTACGAGTCGGTGCAACGTGCCCGAGGGTGCAGTTTACTGTGCGCTTCGAGCGACTTGGGATTGGCATCGCAGAGGCACGCGACCTCGCAATGCTGGGCTTGTCCGAAACTCCGGACGACGTTTTTGCCCCAACCACCTAATCCAACGACGCCCAATCGAACGGCATCTGATGCCATGGCGTTACCTCATCTTCCTTGACGACGTGCGCGCAACACAGAGACGGTCCTCCAAGACCATCGCACGCCACGGTTATAGACCACCGCGATAGAAAAAGTAAATCCGACTCTTTCGTCGCCGACCCGGAATAAGGGGGTCGCTCATGCTGGCACTGCTAGCAACTTCGCGATGCTCATGCCGCTCGCCGTTGTTCAGGTTGGCGGTGAAGCATTTCACCGAGGAAGACTTCCAACCGGCGCACCTGATCGTGCCGCGTGAGGCCATCGATCACCGATGGATCGAGCGCCGCCACGTGTCCTTGTGTGCGCTTCTCGTCGAGCCAGCGGCGCAATTGCGCCGCCAGGGCGTCGCTATCGAGCGACACGTAACCCGCCCGCCGCTCGGCGATCAGTTCTCCGGCGACCGTCTCGCGCGGACCAAGCGCCAAGATCGGACGTCGTGCGCCGAGATACTCGAACAGTTTGCCCGTGTAGACTCCCTGCTGTCGTGTGTCGGGATCGAGCAGCAAGAGGTTCACGTCCGACTGCTGCTGCAACCGCAGCGATTCCAGATAGGGGATCGACTCCCGGACGGTCACGCACTCGGCGATGCCAAACTCGTCGGCTTGACGCGAGACCTCGTGCAGGTATCGACCGACGAACTCGACGTGAATCTGTCGCGCTTCCTCGCCGAGCATTTGCAACGCGCGAAACAGCGGACGCGGATCACGTCGTCCGGCGTAGATCATGCCCGTGTACGTAATTTTCAAACGTGGATCGACGGTCGTCGACGACGCTTCCACGGGCAACCGTCGTGCCCGCTCGAAGTCGAGAGGATCGCAACCGTTGAGGACGACAGCCGTGGGACACCCGTAGGCGTGCTGAAGTTCGTTGGCCAAGGGTTGCGAGACGGTCACCATGCCGCGCGCGGAGGCCAGGACGGATCGTTCGAGACGTGTCTCGATCCAGCGTCGCCAGCACGGCTCGTCGTACGATCCGGCGAGGGTCCAGAGGTCGCGCAGCTCGGCGACCCAAGGCAGATTGTGTCGCTTGGCCAAGCGGCTGGCCACGCATAGCACCGTGGCGGGCAGGCCACTGGCCAAGATCAGCTCGGCGTTCCAGTCGCGTAAAATGCTCTCGCCCGTCTGGACAGCATACGGCAGCCAGCCGATCTGCGCGTCCGGAAAATTCACGGCCGACTTATAAAGTCGGCCCAGCTTGCCGACGAATGAGGCGGTGCCTTGCTTCAGTGTAAAACCCTGCGCGGCGACACGCTGTCGTCCGCCAAGGAGCCGTTCGACCGGCGCGTTCACGTTCCACCACGGTGTCCGCGAGATGCGTGTTTCGTCCAGCTCGACATTGAGCGTGCGCTGTAAGGGTTGATCGTCGGCGCAGAGCACGCGCACGTCGTGTCCCCACTGCGTGAGCAAGCTGGCGGTCTTGCCAACACGCACCGCGCCAATGGTGTTGTACGGTGGAAAATAGTACGAAACGATCAGCAGACGCATGCGGTTTTCATCCCTCGTGCCTACGCAGCTATCCGTGAGTGGGTGACCTCTTGGGCTAACCATTGATCATACAGTTCGGCGATCCGCCGCATGTTGACGCTGCCGTCGAAGTGGGCAATCGCGCGACGACGGGCGGCTTGCCCTTGTTGTTTGCGGAACTTTGGCTCGACGATCAACCGCGCCAATGCCGCGGCGTACTCGTCGGCCGCGCGCGGTGCGCAGAGCGTGCCGGTCTCGTTCGTGACCACCTCGCGATTGCCTTTGACATTGCTCGCCACGGCACTCAGCGTCGCCGCGTGCCCCTCGATGAGCGTGAGCGGCAAACCTTCCCAGAGCGAAGGTTGCAACTGGATATCGGCAGCGTGATACACGGTCGCCGGGTGTTCTTGCCAGCCGAGAAATTCCACGCGCTGTTCGAGTTCGCGCAACTCGACGAGCCGGCGCAACTCGCTTTCTAAGCTTCCGCTGCCAGCGATGGCCAATCGCCAACGATGGGCGGGACACCGTGTCTGTAATGCCGCTGCGATATCGGCCAAGATCAACGGCTGCTTTTGAGCGTCGAGTCGCCCGATGACCAGAATGACTTGTTCATCGTCGCTCCACTGTCGAGCGGACCGAAATTGCTGCCGCTGTTCGAACCGTGTCGGGCTCAGGAACGGATCGAGGTCGATGCCATTATGGACCGTGAGGCACTGCTCGGCGCGGAGCAGTCGGTGCTCGACGGCCCACTGGCGCTCTTCGTGGTTGACGAAGATGACGTGGTCGCAGTATTGACCGGCCCAACGTTCGAGCCGCGCGTAGATGGCATGTTCGAGCGGCGATGAGAACTCGTGAAAGGCAAAGGAGTGGACGTGATGGACGATCTGCGGCACACCGGCCCAGCGCGCGGCAAGTCGCCCGAGGATTCCCGGCTTCGACGAGTGGGTATGCACCAGGTCGAAGCGATGTTGGCGGAAGAACTTGCGCAGCTCCAGCAGCGCCGTCAGGTCACGCCACGGATGAATGGCTCGTCCGAGCGAGGGAATAAAGTGACAGGCGATCCGCTGCCGGGCGAGTTCGTCACTGAGCGGGCCAGGCTGCTGGCAGACGACATGCAAGCGATAGCGGCGACGGTCGATATGCCGGAACATCTCGAGCATGGCGCGTTGAACACCGCTGAGAATCGGCTGCACTTGCACATGACAGACTTCAAACATCGTCGAACCATCCCTGGTCGGACCCTACGGTAACCTGGCAGCCCTCTGTCATAGATCATTGTTCGTTGGCTGACCAGAGCGCTCGGTGCTAGCAGTCGCTGCGCGAGCAGATTGATCTGGTTGCGATCACCGCCGAGCGGTACAACGATGCACCGTGCTCGATGAGTCCAAGGAGGGATGGTTTCGGCGCGGAGAGTTTTTCGCCGCATCGGTCACCAACGCATGACGCAAGCCCTGGCCCTGACGTTCGTTGTTCCGCTCGCGCTGTCATTGATTATGACGCGCGGCATGCGTGGCTTGGCGCGCAAGTATGGCGCGCTCGATAAGCCCGACGGTCGACGCAAGTTGCATGCACGCCCTGTACCGCTCTGGGGAGGCGCGGCTGTTTACGTCGCGTTTCTCGCGGGGCTCGTGCTGGCCTGTCATTTAACCGAACTGCCGCTCGACCGCCTCGTGCCGCTCGCCACTCTGACGGCCGTCAGCTCGGGGTTGATCTTCTTGCTCGGCTTTGCCGACGATCGCTGGGACCTACCCGGCCGGATCAAACTTATTCTACAATTCATCAGCGTGTTGCCGGTGGTCGTGTACGGCTACGGATTCGATACGATCGTGGTGCTCAATCATCCGATCTGGCTCGGCGCGATCGGTATCCCATTCATGCTGCTTTGGCTCGTGGGCTGCACGAACGCGGTGAATCTGCTCGATGGCATGGATGGTAACGCTTCGACCGTGGGGGTGATTGCGTTGTTGACCATCGCGACCATTGCCCATCTACACGCACTCGACGCGCCGGTGGCCGTGTCGTTGGCGCTGGCTGGTGCGCTGTGCGGATTTTTAGCTTACAACCTCCCCTCGGCCAGCATTTACTTGGGTGACGCCGGCAGCACCGTGATTGGCGTTGTCACGAGCTTCATGTGCATCGAAGGGGCCCGCGAGTCGTCGGGCGCGTTGCGGATCGCGGCGCCGCTCGTGATCATGACGATTCCGGTGCTCGATACGTCGCTGGCCATTGTGCGCCGCAAGCTCAGCGGTCGGCGGTTCGACCATGCCGATCGCGGTCACCTGCATCATCGATTGCTCGATCGCGGGCTGAATAGCTGGCAGGCGTTGGCCATCGTGGTGGTGTTGTGTTGTACCACGTGCGGAGGCGCCATGCTCGCGGCATGGTTCGACAGCGAACCGCTTGGCTGGCTCACGTCGCTGATCGTCGTGGTCTCGTTGGCCCAGTTTCGATATTTTGGCCATCACGAGTCGAAACTCGTCCGCCGCAGCGTGTTCGCCGCGCTCGCTGCGAGCAAACGGAACGTTATTCGCTGGTTGCGGCTACCGCATCAGCTGGAACTCGAACAGCTTGAAGCACTGACGTTCGATCAGACCTGGGACTTGCTCACGGCTAAGCTCGCTCGCTGGCCTACCGAGCGCGTCGAGCTCAGCATCTGTCGAGGGCAAGAGCCGATCGAGACCCATGAGTGGTCGCGCGCTGGCGAGGCCGTGGGGTACGAGTGGCGGCTGAGCCTGTCGTGCGGCGCGGCCGACGCGGTCCGCATCGAGTTGCAGGCCAGCGGCGTCGACGCGAGCCGACACGACCCGCGTTACCTGGGAGCGGTCGCCAGCCTGCTGCGGCTATTTGTTCAACACTGGCTCGCGCGGCCCGAGCATCTCGAAACGCTCCGCGTGCGACTGTATTCGCCCCACGACGCGGTCGAGCGGCGTCACGCGGCCTAGTTCTCTCGGCTCTCGCCGACAAAACTATTGACAACGGCGCGTCGCTGACTGACAACAGACAGCGCCTTGCAGGGCTCTAGCCTTCTCCCTTTCTCCGCGCGAGTTGCTCATGCTCACGTTCGCCCGACTGATCGTGTTGTCGTTTCTTATTGCATCGCCGGCACTCGCCGCGCCGCGAGCATTGCCCGAAGGGCAGTTACCCAACGACAAGCGACTGGAGCCGCCGAAGGATTTGAATGGCTACTTTCCTTTTACTCCACCGGCGACCCGCGAGGCCTGGGAGGTGCGCGCGGCCGAGGTGCGACGCCAGGTGCTGGTGGCTTGCGGCCTGTGGCCGATGCCCAAGCCCACGCCGCTCAACGCCGTGGTGCATGGCAAGCTCGAACTGGATGATTACACGGTCGAGAAAGTGTACTTCGAGAGTTATCCGGGCTTCTTCGTGACCGGCAATCTGTATAAGCCCAAGCAGATCAAGGGTCGAGTGCCGGCGGTGCTTTGTCCGCACGGGCACTGGCCCAACGGCCGATTTTATGACAACGGCGAGCAGGCGACCAAGCGGCAGATCACCGAGGGTGCCGAGCGTTTCGAGGACGGCGGCCGCAGCCCGTTGCAGTCACGCTGCATGCAGTTGGCACGCATGGGCTGCATCGTGTTTCACTACGACATGATTGGCTATGCCGACAGTCAGCAACTCTCGTACAATCTTGCGCATCGCTACGGCAAGCCTCGCCCAGAGATGGAAGGGGCCGACAACTGGGGGCTCTTCAGTCCTCAGGCCGAGTTGCGATTGCAGAGCATTTTTGGGCTGCAAACCTATAACTCGGTGCGCGCGCTCGATTGGATTTTGTCGCTGAGCGAGGTCGATCCCGCGCGGATCGGCGTGACCGGCGCGAGTGGCGGCGGCACGCAGACGTTTATTCTCAGTGCGATCGACCCGCGCGTGACGGTACAGTTTCCGGCCGTGATGGTCTCGACCGCGATGCAAGGGGGCTGCACCTGCGAGAACTGCTCGATGCTCCGTATCAATACGGGGAACATTGAACTGGCCGGGCTCTTTGCTCCCAAGCCGCTGGGTATGGCCGCCGCGAACGACTGGACCAAAGAGATCATGACCAAGGGGTTGCCCGAGTTGCAGCAGCTCTACAAGCTGCTCGGCGCGCCCGACAACGTGATGGCCAAGCCCTTGTTGCACTTTCCGCACAACTATAACTACGTGAGCCGGTCGGCCATGTATCACTGGTTTAACAAGCATCTCGCGCTCAAACAGAGCGAGCCGATCGTCGAGGGAAATTACCGCCGACTGTCGACCGAAGAGATGACCGTCTGGGACAGCAAGCATCCGGCTCCGCCGAGTGGCGACGACTACGAGCGGAGTTTGTGCAAACAGCTCGACAAACTGAGCAAGCAACAGTTGGCCGACCTCCAGCCGAACCCGGCCGAGCAGCGGCGCATCGTCGGCGGCGGTTGGGAAGCGCTCATCGGCCGATCGTTGCCCACGGCGGGCTCGATCGAGTACCACAAGGTGTCGCAGAAAGATCATCCCGACTATCTGGAGTTTGCCGCCCTGCTGCGAAACAAAGCCGCCGGAGAAGAAGTGCCTGTCGTGTTCTTGCACCCGGCCGACCAATGGAACAGCCAAGTGGTCGTGTGGGTCTCGTCCCAAGGCAAGGCCGGGCTCTACAGCTCGAGCGGCGAACCGAAAGCCGAAGTGCTCAAGTTGCTCAAGGCCGGTTATACGGTCACGGGCGCCGATCTATTCGGACAAGGTGAGTTCCTCGCTGCTGGCCAGAGTGAGTTCAAGAATCGCAAAGTGAAAACCGAGCGGCAGTTCGCCGGCTTTACATACGGTTACAATCATCCGCTGTTCGCCCAGCGCGTGCATGACTTGCTCAGCGTGGTCAGCTACGTCAAGGGGCACAAGGAGAAGCCGCAACGAGTGCATCTGGTGGCCCTTGAGGGTGCCGGCCGATGGGCTGCCGCCGCGGCACTCGTCGCCGGACCGGCCGTTGATCGTGCGGTGCTCGACCTCGGCGACTTCCGATTTCAGAAGCTGGCCGCGTTCGACGATGCCGATTTTCTGCCCGGTGCGGTCAAGTACGGCGACCTACCGGGCTTGGTCGCGCTGCTCGATCCGCAGCGCGTGCAAGACGTGACCGGTCAGAACGGCGCGACGGCCATTCAAGCCTTGCTGAAATAACCTTCTCCACTGCGCGGTCGTGCCTTGGGCGCGCGATGCTACGCGCGGCAGAACCGCGCTCCAACGGTGCGGGCAGCTCAGGCGTCAGAACTTGAGCCCGCTAGCATCACGAAATTTCGGTCTGCTTGCGCCCCGTTCAGGCGTTAAAGTTTCGCCAGTCGATCTGGCTTCGACTGCTTTCTCGACTGCTTCAAGCGTTGACTTCCTCGCGACCGATACCCAATGCAAGGGCTTGAAGTGCGCTCAAGGTATCGACGTCGGTCGCCCATTGGCTCGATGGTCAAAGCAAGGAAGCAGTATGCGACAAGCGGTCGCTCCACTCATTTTGTTTGCGCTCGCATGGACTGTCTGTCAGTCCGTCGCCGTGGCGTGGCAAAAGGAGTCGGCCGATGCGTTGCCACTGGTGATGAGTCGCCAGTACGCGTTTCGCATTCCTTTCACGGTCGACGGCGTGCCGCAAGGGGCCAAGTATGCGGCCGAAGTGCAGTTGCACGTGAGCGAAGATCGTGGCGTGACTTGGCAGCTCGGAGCCCGCGTGCCTCCCGAGAACCGCGAGTTTCAGTTCCGCGCCCCCCATGACGGCGAGTTCTGGTTTCTCGTACGCACGAAAGACCTCACCGGTCGGTTGCGACCGGAGGGTCCTCCGTCGCCCCAGATGCGTGTCTTGGTCGACACCCAACCACCGCAAATCGAGGTCCTGGCACAGCGCGACTCGAGCGGCGAATTGACCGTGCGGGTTCGTGTCAGCGACGGCCATCTCAGACCGGAAACGCTCAAGCTGACGTTTCAAACGAGTACGGGCCAATGGCGCACGATCGCCGCCGAGCCACTGGTCCGCGAGCGTGCCTCGCCCGGCAAGGAAGAGGCGTTCACGGGTCAAACGCGCGTCGTCACCGCCGAGATGGCGCAGGCCACCAGCGTGCGGGCCGAGATACAGGACCTGGCTGGCAACACGGCCACGGCTCAGGCGATCATCGAGTCATCGACCGTACCGCTCATCACTCCGTCGAATCCCAATGACCGCGCGACCGCGCCGCCAAACACGACACCAACGGCGCCGCCGGCCGAGTCTCTGCCCCCGCCCCTCGCACAGATTCCGAGCAACCCGCAGGTGTCGACCACCGCGCGACCGGTGAGCGCGCCTCCCACGAGCCCGAGTTCACCGAGCATCATGCCCCCGGCGACGACGCTACCGGCGCCGCAACTGCCCGCCCAGTCGAGTATCGGAGTGCCGGGGATGCCAGTGTCGAACCCGCCCTCGGCCGTGCCGCCGGTCACGCCTCCTGCCGAGGTGATTCAAGCCGAGCCGCTGCCAACCCCGTCGCCGCTTCCCATGACTCAGCCGATAAACGAGCCGGATCCGGTCGGGCCACCGCCTGCCCGTGTGCCACCGATCGTCGAGCGTCCCGGCACGAGTGCGTTGCCCACGGGCATCCAACCCCGCATGATCAATTCGCGGCGGTTCGAAATGGAGTACGACGTCTCGCAGATCGGGCCCGAGGGCGTCGGCCGCGTCGAGCTGTGGCTCACGCGCGACAACGGCCGCACCTGGGTCAAGCGCGGCGAGGATGAGGATCGTCGCAGTCCCTACGTGATCGTGGTCGACGACGACGGGTTGTTCGGCTTTCGCATGGTGGTCGAGACCGCCGCGGGCCTGCGTAGCTCGACGCCTCAAAGTGGCGATCTGCCCGACGTGTGGATCGGCGTCGACACGGTCGCGCCGACCGCCCGACTGCTGCCGATCGATAACGCGCCGCAAGGACCGATTGGCGTGCTCACCATTCGCTTTGAGGCCTACGACGCGCAGTTGAGCGCGCGTCCGATCGCGCTCAGTTTTGCCGCCGACGCGAGCGGTCCCTGGACGCCGATCGCGTCGGGCTTGGAGAACAGCGGCCGCTACGATTGGAAGCTCGACTCACGCGTGCCGGGCAAGATCTTCCTGCGGCTCGAAGTTCGCGACGAGGCCGGCAACGTCACGACCGTCACCACGCCCGAGGCGGTCTCGATCGATCACGTGCGACCGCAGGGAAAAATACTCAACGTTCGCCCCGTGGGCGGGTCGTAGATTGGGACAAGTCGGAAAAGGACGACTAGCTGGCACTAGCTTGCGCTGACATGCCAACAGCAAGATCGTCTCCACGCTGCCGAATCGCTTCCTGTGTGATCCGATAGTTACCAGCGCGAGATGGACTTCGCTTCTTTGTGGACGTAGCCAAGCGATCTATCGTTCGATTTACAGCCTCTAGGCTAAGTTTAACTGATGTGACTCCAATGCCGTCTACATCAACGTGAATGCTATAGATTCGCTTACTTATTTCTCCAATGAACAACTTTACGTGATCGTCATTGGAAAAGGGTTGTTTCGACTCTGGATCGCTCCAGGAATACTTAAAATCGATAACGAAACGACGAGTTGTATTGTCGTATCGACCACGAACGGCCTCAGGTACATCGTGCTGCGGCACTTGGACCCGAACCTCAATTCCGTTGATCTTTTCAGTATGCCAGCTATTAATTTCTTCTGGGTTGAGTTCAATCCATTTTGACATCGCTAGACCCTCTTAAGAATTTCCTGAAGCGCTAGCGGAACAATTTTTTCGAGCGTCGGCCAAGCATGGCTATTCGATCGAATACTATTCTCTTTTCGACTATCCAGCACGAGCACCCCCCAGATTTTATTGTCGACTTCGACAGGGATTCCACATAACCGTCGAGGAAGCGCGCGATTCGCTTTTAATCTCCAGTGTACCAGTTGCACTGGCAAAAAAGCATTATCCGCATAGCGCTGAATATCCTCAGTGCTTGAATTGCTGTCAACTGAAGGCAGCTCCACGTGCATGGCGGCATTGCATGCCCAGGCTTTGCCAGCGACACCTTCCGCACAATCTGCATCGTCAGGCGCTAAAAAAGCAGTGAACGTCCTCTGTGTTGCCCTGCCAGTTCTGCATACCGGAACAAGCCACCCGGAAAATGGCCCCCTGCCGCGGCCGTAAGGCCAACACTTCGATCGCCACGGAGACACTCGAATGCGAAATGATTTTCGTTGAAAAAGCGTTACACGATGGTAGTGAGTAGGTTCGATTTCGTCGATCTGAAATGCCTCTTGGCGAAACTTCTCCAAGATCGCTCGGATCGATTTCCAGACCCAAGGTGGACCAATCCAATGGCAAGCAAGCCTTGAAATGCCTGCAGTTGCTCCCAATACGACTACGAGTAACCAGGCCCATTCTTGCACCAGCCTGAGCGACAACTCTGCAAAACCAAATTTCGATGCATCCGTCTTAATTACACAGCCAACAAATACAACGCCTAGGCTTGCTAGGTATTGCATCCCCGAAAAAGCGTAGTAGAAAAATGATTGCATAATGCCCGCAACGCTCCTGAGATCAGGATCGTACCATGCCGGGTATCGCTGAACAACTATTTGCGATCAGCCTCCTACAACGACGGACAACTGGTCAAGATTCCACTTTAGTCGCGAGCCTCGCTGCGAACTGGCTGATCGTCGATCTCCGTCTAGTAATCCAGATTGGTCCCGTATTCGAGATCACTGCCGAAGCAACCGTTTCACGGCCAACTCTTCGCGGCCGCGCAGGTCATCATACGGCAGATCGGCCGCGAAGCGAGACTCGATCAGGTAATCGGCCAACGACTCGGCGATCCACTGCATGCCGTAGGGCGAGGCGTGGCTGTCATACCGCCACGTGTAGAGATACGGGTTCGGATAGTGTTCGTCGACGTGCCGAGCCATGTCGACAAATCCGATCCGTAGCCTGCGGCACATCGCCTCCATCCGCTGGGCAGCCAACTCGCGCCGACACGGCTTGCCGTCGACATCCTTCCATTCCGCACGATGGAACTGCCGAATGGTCAAGTCCGGCAGCAAGGCAATCATGAAGCGCGTACCGTCTTGTGCAAACTCGTCACGGTATCGCGCCGCGATTCGCTCGAAGTGTTCGAGTGCTCGCTGCGCCTCGGCTGGCAATTGCTCGCGGTAGAGCATCGAGCTCCAGTCGAGTCCGTTGAGGTAGAACGACCCTTGTTTCCGTTCCTCGGCCCGCTTTTGGGCCCGCTCGGCATCTTGCCCGACGTGTAAAAAATACTCGGGATCTCCCGCGACCTCTTCGAGCGTACCGTCGCTGCGCGAGCGAAAGGCATGATGCGGCAAATGGTCGGGGTCGTACTCATTAAGCTCCGCGAGCAAATCGGCGTCGGCTTCGACGATCTCGCTGCCGCCATAGAACAGCGCGCAGGCCACGTCCGGCCGCAGGGCGCGTCCCTCGGTGCGAATGTAGGGCAGGTACTTGCCAAAGTTCACCCACGGCTGCGCGAGCAGCGGCGCCTCGACGTCCTGATTCAATCGACGGCGCAGCAGGTCTTCGAGCACGACGGGGAGCTGATAGCGCCGCGACATGCTGTGGCCGTAAGGGACGCAATGCCCGAGGAGCAACACGCGGCGATTGCCATCGGGGTTGGCCGCGCGACGGTCCTTGTCGAGGAAACCCAGGTTGTTCACCTGTTGTGTGACGCACCACTCTTGTTGCTGCGCCCCTTTGATCCCGCTGTTGGTGTACATCGACTTGCGCTTGAGTCGCACGCCTCCCTCGACCGACAGCTCGCTGGGACCTTGCTGCACGAACTTCAGATTCGAGCCCAACTGCGACAGCCGCAGATCGTTGAGGTCGATCGACAACTCGACCTCGTCGCGGGCCACTTCCAGCGCGCGACCTGTGAGCGGATACCGCTTGGCTCCGTCGGCCGGTACCGCGTACACGCTCACGATCGCGCCACGATCAACGCCCTCGGCGAAGATGAACACTCCGTCGCGCGTGGTCGTCGTTTGCTTGTGCGGGCCGTCCTCCAATGTCACGGTCACGCCGTCGAGCGGCGGCGAAACGCGCCCCGCGATCAGATGTTTGCCGTCGGGCGAGATGGGATGCGCCTGGCCGCTGAGCCACTGCACGTTGTCGAAGAAGACCGAGTCGTCGGCCTCGCCATTGAGCATGAGCCGCAGGGTCTCGATCGAACCGACAGCCGGTCGCTCGAACTCGCCGCCGCGCGTCAGCTCATAGAGCGGCAGCACCACATCGTGCCACGCGTCGTCTTGCTGCGGCGGAATACTCCAGCCGGGGCCCGCGAGCGGTCCTTCATTGATGTGCAACTTGGGGCCATCTTTCAACTGCAACTCGAGCGACACGACCGCGGCAGGGTTCGTCTTGCGATACGCAAACCGGAAATGGGTATAAGACCGTGGCGGCTGAGCGGGTAACTGCCAGTTGAGCGCGGCGGATGAGTCGGTCGCGTGCAGCTCGACGCAATGGGCGCTCTGGTAGCCGCCACGGCTCCGGAAGTAATACTCAGCATGCTCGCTCACGCACTCGGCGCTCCGCTGGTACAAGTCGACCTCGCCGACGATGATGGTCGGTTCGCTGTCGTCGACGAGCGTGATGCTTTGCCGACCGGTCGAGTCGGCCGCGTTGCGCGTGAATACCGAGTACGGCTGATCGTTGACCAGCACGCGAGCCGAGGCCGAGTCGTTCACGTAGATAGTGAGGTTGCCTAGGCCGTTGATGCGTGACCCCGGCGTGGGAATTGCCTGCCGGGCGATCGGGTCGCTCCAGGAGCGAATCGCAACCGTGTTGGTCGCCGAGTCGTAGCGCACATGCTCGCGGGCTGCGTGCATGGCCTGGGCCAAGGTCGCCACCTCGCTGGGGCTCGCAACCCAAGTGCGCTCATGCGGCTTGCTCGCGCCACTGTGGTTGTAATAAGCGTCGGCCAGCGCGCGAAACGCTCGCAGCGTGTCAGCGCTGAGCCCTTTGGCTTGTGTGTTGCCCACGCCCAGGTGAGTGTAAATGACACCACCGCTGCCGGTCGATACGCTGCGTGTGCGGAGCTTGTCGAGTTGAAACCCGAGCCACGGCTCCCACGACATGCTGCCGAGCGTGGCTTGGTTGTCGACGCTGGGGTCGTCTTGTCGCGGCGAGGCCAGGAATCGTTCCAGGCCGTAACGTAGCAGCTGATCGTTGAACAAAAACGGTCGCACCCATTGCGTGGGCAATTGGGCCTCTTCGAGGCCGGCCGTCCGGGCCGAGGAGTTGATGTACCGCACGCCGAGCCCTTCGAGCACGTCGAGCATGTACATGTTCGGTGCCCCGCGCGGGTCGTCCCCCACGAACGGACGTCGGGCCTGCGGGTACATGGCGAGCACGGTCCCCAGGCTGGCCTCGCGGCGAACCTTGCCATGCTCGGTGTAGGTGAGGAACCGCGTTCGATAACGGCGAAGCAAGTCGGCCTCGTAGGCCATCCGAGCGCGACCGACATTGGTGGCCGCGAGGTTCTTAATCTTCAGCGTCCCTTTGAATGCTGCCGGCAATCGCACGGTCAGAGTGGGCTTGTTCTGCTTGGGGAGCACGACGAAGGCGCTCTGCCAGGCCTCGTCAATCGCCGGGGCACTTGGAATCGCCAGCGTCGCATGAATCTCGAGCGGCTCTCCGTCGCAGAGCAACTCGAAACGCGCCGCGGGGTCGCTGAGTTGATAATCGAAAATGACATACGCCTGCTCCGCGCTCTGCCAGTTCTCATGCGCGAGCGCGATTTTCCGTTCGCGCTCGCCGGTGTTGGCCGAGAGCGTGAGCGACGTGTCGTTCGAGACCCAGGGGAGCGGGTGCCAACCGTGGATCGAGTCGATCCAACCGCGACGGTGCCAGACCAGGAATTGATAGAAGTGGTCCCAGTCGGCCGGCTCGAACTGGAGCGAACCGTCACGGTCGATCAAGTCGATCGGCCCCAGCGCGATATGCTCGGCCCCGGAGACAAACACCTGATCGCCGAGCGGCAGGGCCAACTCCTCATGCAGCAGGCGGTAGATTTGCTCGCGATGCGGGTACGTCAGGCTGTCGGAGTCGTTCGAGACAGCGACGAAGCGCTGGAACGGATAGGGCAAGTCGCGCAGCTGGGCACGCTCGCCCGTGTACTGGAGCGGCGTCGGCAAGGGAATGGCCGGAGCCGACGACGCCACGGGCGATTGGACTCGCGGGGGAGTTTTGACCTCGGCGGCGGGACTCGCGGCGGGCTCGAAACGCATCCGCAGCAAGAGCTCTTCGAACCCGGCGATCCGATCGCGCGAGTCGCGGTAGCGTTGGCGGTACGATTGGAGTTCCGAGACGACCACGCCCAAGGCGACGAGCAGCCCCAAGATGGTGACTGCGGCCAGGCGACCTCGCCAGCGCATCCAACGATCGGACCCGAGCACGCTCACACACGCATCCCTTCGTTCGTGAGTCGCGACGCGATCCGACACCGGACGAGTCGCGGAAAATGTCATTCTAGGCCCCGGGAGTGAATCCGCCAATGTCGGTTACCTCTTTGCCACATTTCGACTTACGTCGTGACGAGCAGGGCATGGTCAACCCGCGCGCCGCTTGGTATACAGGC
>CAYLYE010000068.1:18757-26841 GCA_964387325.1 uncultured Planctomycetaceae bacterium | reverse complement strand
ATCGGGTTGTCATACACCACGCGGCGGATGAGTGACTCGCTATGGCCGCGTTTGCGCATCTCGAAAATAAAGTCGGGGACGGCAGTCGGCTTCGAGGGGCCCCAGTCACCGGCCGAGTTGACCAGTAACCGCTCAGGGCCGTACATCTCGACCATATCGGCGGCGCGTTGTGGCGTGCATTTACTGACCGGATATAAGGTCATCCCGGCCCAAAAGCCGCGGTCGAGCACCTCGCGAATCGTGTGCTCCTCGACGTGATCGACAAGCACGCGCGTGCGGTCCAGTCGCTTGTCGCCGCACAGCATGTCGAGGATCATCCGGGTGCCCTTGTACTTGTCTTCCAAGTGGGGCGTGTGGATGAGAATCTGCTCGTTGGTCTTGGCCGCCAGATCGAGGTGTTCGAGAAACACGATCGACTCGTTGCGGGTGTTCTTATTGAGGCCAATCTCACCGATGCCGAGCACGCCCGGGACGTTTAGAAACTCGGGAATCATCTTGATGACTTCACGCGCCAGCTCGACGTTCTCCGCCTCTTTGGCATTGATGCAAAGCCACGTGAAGTGCTGCACACCGTACCAGCTCGCTCGTTTGGGCTCGAAACCGGTGAGCTGGCGAAAATAGTCGCGGAAGCCTTCGACGCTGCCGCGATCGTAACCGGCCCAAAAGGCGGGTTCGCTCATGGCGACGCAGCCCATTTTGGCGAGCGTCTCGTAGTCGTCGGTGACGCGCGAGACCATGTGAATATGGGGGTCGATATAATCCATAACAACGGCTTTCGGCAACGAGAATATGTGAGACTAGAATCGCTTGTCGACCTGCATGGCGCTCCGCCACTGATCTTCAAACGGAATCGAGAACAGCATTTGGACCTGCTCGGCGCGATTACGATCGGGGCTGTGGAGCAGTTCGATGCCGCGCTGGATTTTGTCCAACCGTGGATCGTCGCGGACGCTGCCCGTGGCGCGGTCGAGCCGATCGAGAGCGGCGGCCACATCGAGGATCTTGGCCCGCACTTCGAGGAATTCGCGATTCAGAATATCCGTTGCCGTCGTTACGTTCGGCATGATGGCACCTGCACCAGGGTGGGTTGGCGGCGATCGAGTTGTGTCAGTCTTCAGTTTCGGACCTCGCGCCGGATAAATCAAGGGCGCGGAGGGTGCGGTCTGGCGCGACGATAACGCCCCAGGACGGAATGACCATACTTTGAAAGGCTTAAAAAAACCCCCACCTATTGACAGATGTAACCTAGGGTACTTCATCAGAGTCAATCTGTTGGATGGTTGATTCGGCGGATCGAACGCATTAGGGCCACTATCGTGTCAGCCGGTTTAAAGAAGACCTTCGAGGTACTGAGTGGTAGTGACAACGAGGCCGCCGTGCCGCTGTTGTTATGGGCGATTAACTTGCCTCATGGCGAGATTCAAGAAGGTGCGTTGCGAGCGATTTTGGATCGACGCAGCCTGACTGGCCAGCGCGAGATTATCCGTCGCATGCACCAGATCAGCGAGCGTTGGCGTCAGATCATAGACGAACATCGCGGCCGGATGACTCAGGCGCTGCGTAACGCGGTGCTCGACACGGACGACCAAATGTGCCGAAACGGCTGCCAGGCGATCTTGTGGTTTCGCGAATACGACTTGATTCCAACGTTGGTCAACGCCTGCGAGGATGAAGCGAACCCGCATGCCGAAATAGCCGCGCAAACGCTGCTATCACTGACCGACTTACTGTACGAAGAACTCAGCGGCACGCCCGACTACCGTCCGCGCCGCGACCCGCAACTCGTGCGGCGCAACATTGCGGTCAGCTTGGAGGAATCGGTCAAACGCTTTCCCAAGCACAAGCGTCGCGAGCCGATCGAAGCGTTCTTGCAACTGGCCGGTCGCGACAACTCGACCTTGATGCAGATCTTGTGCGATCCGCGTCACAGCAGCTATATGAGCGTGATCCAGATGCTGACGAACAGTTCACGTCCCAGCATCATGCGGTTGATTCTCAGTTATCTGGATAGTCCGCAAGCCCCCTCGGCGCTGGTCAACGTGATGGTGCATCGCACCGATCGGCGCTTCATCGACAACTTACTACGACGTGTGGGACGCGAGCCCTCGGCCGCCGCACGCAGCAACCTGAAGCACGCCAGCAGCATCGCTTGGCTGCGCGATTCGCTCGAAATGTTCGACCAGTTCGATGACGCGGGGCAACACAGCGCGCTGCAACTCGTGCTCGCCACGAGCATGCGCAGCACCGAAGCCTTTTTGATCATCAAGTATTTACTGCAAAACGGCACACCGGGCGGCCGGCGCGCCGCGATCGAGGCACTCGCCAACATCGGCGGCACCGACGCCAACCAATTGGTACAGCAATGCGCCGACGACGCCGATCCACAGGTGCAAGCCGCGGCGCTGGGCCAATTTCGGCAACGGGGCATCACCGGCGCGCTCGCCACGCTCATCGCGAAACTCGACAGCCCGCACTCCGTGGTCCGTAAAGCGGTCCAACAGAATCTCGTTGAATTCAGTTTTCCTCGATACCTATCGGCCTTCGATACACTGACCGAAGACGTTCGCCGCTCGACGGGCGTGCTGGTTTGCCGGGTTGATCCACAATCGTTCACGCTCTTGCAACAAGAATTGACCAGCTCGCAAGGCAAGCGACGCCTCCGCGCACTCGCCATGGCGCGCTATATGCGGGCCTGCGAACAGGTCGAGACCGTCGTGCGCGAGTTGCTGCAAGACGCAGACCGATTGGTACGGGCCGAAGCATGCCGCACGCTGGGCGAGTGTCGCACGGCCACGGCCCGCGAGGCTCTGGAAAACGCGGCGCATGACAATAGCGTGACGGTTCGCGAGGCAGCCCAAGCAGCCCTCGAACACATCGGCACGCTGCCGGCCATCGTGCCACCCTTGCACACACCGAACATCAATCTGGAGTCGACCCCCGTATCATGAACCTTAGCGCATGGTGGTTGAACGGCGTCCTCTTTGCCGTCGATTTTGAGTCGTTCTTCAAGGGACTCGGAAGCGAGTTTCGCGGCCGCAACGCGCGGCTGGGCTGGCAGGATGGCGTCATCGTGCTGGGCATTATCGCCGTCATGGTGATCGCCGTCTTTGTGCTCTCGAAGTATCTACAAAAACAAGAACGCAGCGAACGAATTTTTCATCCGTGGAAATTGTTCGGCGAACTCTGCCTCGCCCACGGCATCGACTTCAAAGGGCGCCGCGCCATGCGGCTACTTGCCAAGAGCCTAGAACTCGACCACCCGGCCAAGCTGTTTCTCGATCAGACGATTCTTGATCGCGGGCTGAAATTGCCGATCATGGCCAAGCATCGCGAACGACTCGAACAAATCCAATTGAAATTGTTCGACAACGCGCCGACTCAAGCCTAAACGCCCACACGCGCTGGGTCGACCCGAGTACGTCAATCGACCGCACGCCGCGTTTTGCGCTCCGGGGGCCATTGATTCTTGCCCCTCACGGACGATCTAATAGCAGATCAGCGGCGCACGGTGAAATCCGTTCACCGTGCGCCGCTCGTCAGTCAGACTCTCTCTGCTCGAAAGGATTTGCTCATGAGTGGCGCTGCCGTCTGGTATGTAGCTCAAGATGGCCAATCGATTGGCCCGATGTCGATCGAGGATCTCGTTCGTCGTTTGCCCAGCGTGGGTGGCGAGCGGGCGATGGTTTATGGCCCGGGCATGAGCGCCTGGCTCGAAGCGCGTCATGTCTCCGCCATCATGCAAGCGCTACGCGGTGGTGGTGGTCCACCCGTGCCGCCACCCGGCATGGGGTCGGCTGATGAGATCGACTACGAGATCTTCGGCGCTGAAATGCAATACGTCGAGGTCACGCTCGACCCCGGCGAGACGGTCATTGCCGAGGCCGGTGGCATGATGTACATGACGTCCGGCATCAAAATGGACACGGTCTTTGGTGACCCTTCGGCACCGCAGCAGACCGGCTTTTGGAACAAAGTCATGAGCGCCGGCAAGCGAGTGCTCACCGGTGAATCGCTCTTCATGACGACCTTTAGCAATGTGGCCCAACAGCGCGAGATGGTTGCCTTTGCCTCGCCTTATCCGGGCAAGATCGTGCCGATGCACCTCGAACAACTGGGCGGCGAGATTATCTGCCAGAAAGATGCGTTCCTGTGCGCGGCGCGTGGCATTCAGGTCGGTATCGCATTTCAGAAACGGTTTGCCGTCGCGCTCTTCGGCGGCGAAGGCTTTATCATGCAGCGACTCACCGGACAGGGCATCGCCTTGCTGCACGCCGGCGGCACGGTCATGAAACGCACACTAGCGGCGGGTGAACAATTGCGACTCGACACCGGCTGCCTCGTCGCGCTCACCCCAGCGGTTCAATACGATGTTGAATTCGTCGGCGGTTTCAAAAACACGCTATTTGGCGGTGAGGGCATTGTGCTCGCCACACTCACCGGCCCCGGCGATGTGTGGTGCCAATCGCTGCCTTTTTCGCGCCTCGCGGGTCGAATATTCGCCGCAGCCCCACAAATCGGTGGCGGCGGTAAAGAGGAGGGCTCGATTCTCGGCTCGCTGGGACGTATGCTCGACGGAGACAACAACTGATGCGCCTCGCACGTCGTTCTCGCCTCGTCCCCTCCTGTTAACTTGGCATGCCTCACGACACACCCTCGCCGCCAGATGCTGGGTCGATCACGATGACCCCGCGGTGGTCCACGACGATCGTGGGCTATCTCGCGCTGCTGGCGCTGACGATCGCCGGCTTTTGGCTCATTCGCGGCTACGGCGAGTCGCTCGTCGGCCTTCCCGCCGCCACGAGTACGGTGCTCGCGCGCCAAACGCCCCATTCCGCCACACTCTATCACGCGCTGTTCGCCCTGGGCGCGGTGATCGTCGTTGGGCAATTGCTCGCGCGCGTGTTTACTTACTTGGGACAGCCGCCGGTCATCGGCGAGGTGGTTGCGGGTATTCTGCTTGGACCCTCGCTGCTGGGAACCGAGTGGTCGGCGAAGATAATGCCTCCTGACACGGCACCGTTTCTAGCGGTCATCGCCCAGCTCGGGGTTATTTTGTACATGTTCCTCGTGGGACTCGAACTGAATGCCGATCGTTTACGCGATCGAGCGCATGCTTTTGTCGCCATCTCGCACGCCAGTATCCTCGTTCCGTTCCTGCTCGGCTCGGCATTGGCCCTGGTGCTGTATCCGCGATTGTCGTCCGACTCGGTTTCGTTCACAAACTTCGCGCTCTTCATGGGGGTCGCCATGTCGATCACCGCGTTTCCCGTGCTGGCGCGTATTTTGACCGACCGAAATTTGTCTCGCACCGAACTCGGAGTGATCGCGCTCAGTTGCGCCGCGACCGACGACATTACCGCGTGGTGCTTACTGGCATTGGTGGTCGGCGTGGTGCAATCGCAAGTGGATCACGCTCTGAGCGTCGCGGGAGGCGCGGTCGCGTATTTGGCGGTGATGTTGCTGTTCGTGCGACCGTGGGTCCGCTGGTTCGCGCATCGTCCGGCGAGCACCGAGTTGTCGCGTGGCACGATGGCAACCGTGTTGGTCGCGTTGCTTGCCTCGGCGCTGGCCACCGAACGCATTGGCATTCATGCCCTCTTTGGAGCATTCTTTCTCGGTGCTCTCATCCCGCATGAAAGTTCTCTGGCCAAAGGTTTTCAACAGCAACTCGAACGCGTGACCACTGTGCTGCTCATGCCCGCGTTTTTCGCGCTTACGGGCATGCGAACCCGCATCGACTTATTGTCGGGGATCGATCAATGGTTGATCTGCGCGGCGATCATTTTCGTGGCGACGCTGGGCAAGTTTGGCGGTACGATTGTCGCGGCACGACTGACCGGCTTGAATTGGCGTCACTCCGCGGCACTGGGCACGCTCATGAACACCCGCGGACTGATGGAATTGATTGTGCTGAACATTGGCTTGGATTTAGGCGTGATTTCTCCCGCCCTCTTTGCCATGATGGTGCTCATGGCCCTGGTCACGACGATGATCACATCGCCGGTTTTGCGGCTGCTCCTTGGCGATACTGAACTCGCCCAACACTCTTAGCGAAGCATTCATCATGAACGTATCGCGTTTATTGAACCTCGGGCTGGTCCTTTTGCTCTCTTTGCTCGGCTCTAACAACACGCTTCGTTCGGCCGAGCCACAGCTTGACAAGATCGATTTGTTCCAGGCCGGCGTGGGTGGCTACGCCTTGTACCGAATTCCGGGGGTGGTGGTGACCCAACGAGGGACGGTGCTCGCCTATTGCGAAGGTCGCGTCACCGGCAAAGGGGACTGGGGGTCGATCGACATTGTCATGCGCCGTTCGACCGATGGTGGCAAGCGTTGGGGCGCGATGTTCAAGCTGCCCGAGGTCGCGGGCCTCAAAGTGAAAAATCCCGCCGCCATCGCTCAAGGGCTCGGCAAGTCGAATGAGGTCACCTACAACAATCCGGTCGCCATCGTCGATCGTGACGGCAGCATCCATTTTGTCTTCTGCCTTGAATATCAGCGCTGCTTTTATACCCGCAGCGACGACGATGGCGTGAGCTGGTCTAAACCGCTCGAAATCTCGGCGACCTTCGAACAGTTTCGCAGCGATTACGAGTGCAACGTGCGGGCGACAGGGCCCGCACACGGCCTTCAACTCCGCAGTGGTCGCCTCGTGGTGCCGGTATGGCTCTCGACAGGCAAGGGGGGGCACGCGCATCGCCCCAGCGTCACGGCGACGATCTATAGCGACGACCACGGCCGCACGTGGCAGCGTGGTGCGATCGCGATTCCCAACACGGCCGAGTGGATCAATCCCAACGAGACGGTCATCGTCGAACTCGCCGACGGCCGGGTGATGCTCAACGCTCGAAGCGAGTCACAAGCCAATCGGCGATTGGTCACCGTGAGTCCCGACGGAGCGGCGAATTGGTCCACGCCGCGTTTTGACGACGCCCTCTGGGAGCCGATCTGCATGGGGAGCATCGTGCGGCTCTCGCAGTCTCCTGCAACCAACAAGAACCGCCTCATCTTTGCCAATCCGCACAGCCTGTTGCTCGACAAGCAAGGTCAAAGCGTCCCGGCCGGTCGTGGCGAGCGCAAGAATCTCTCGATCAAGTTGAGTTACGACGAGGGACAGAGCTGGGCCGTAAACAAAGCCCTGGAAAGTGGACGTAGCGGCTACAGCGACTTGGCCGTGCTCGCCGACGGTACTGTGCTGTGCCTGTATGAACGGAGCAGCGTGGATGGCAAGAGTGACTTCAACACGGCCATGCTCACGCTGGCCCGCTTCAATCTGGAGTGGCTGACCGACGGAAAAGATTCACTGAGCAAGTGATTCGAGAAGCATTACGCCGCGCGACGCATCGGGGCTCGCTGCAAGGCGTCGACCGGGGCACTTGCGAGACTGCTCAACTGCCATATGCTCGTCCCTAGCAAGATCAACACGAACGCGGTGGGAAAGCCCCAGACGAGCGTCAGATCAGCCAGCGATTTGCCGAGCAGGTCTTTCGAGGCCAACGGACCGGTAATCAGCAGTAGCGAAACGATCGCCCAGCGCAGCGCGGTTGGCCGTTGCCAGACAAGATTCGCGGTCAGACAGCACGGCAACATCAAGACCACGTAATGCGCCTTGCTGCTCATCGGACTCAGCAACAACATCAGACACGCGACGGCTGAAAACTCCCAAGCCCATCGCTGCTCGGTCGACTCACGGTTCTTGGCCAGTGGGTCCGCATCAGGTCGTCTCCCGGGACGTGTAACCCAGGCGGTCAGCGCGAGCAGCGCCAAGTCAAACCCGTAGACGACAAGCTTCATCCAGGCCGCTTGCTCTTGGGTGATGGCATGCCTGGGGCCATCGAGCGACGTCGGGAAACCGAACCGCATGAAGCGTTGCACCGCGCCGCCGATCGATTGATTTAGCGTGACATCGCTGTACCACGTACCGGGTGCCTCGCCACTCACGCCCACCAGGTATTTGTCTTTCCATTGAGCGAGATAGGTCCCGCCATCAGGGTTCGGAAAGCAGAGGTCCGGAAGCAAGTTGAGTCCAATGGCCGCGACGACAACCATCGTCGCGGCGCGCCAACGACCGCGCCAAACGAAAT
>CAYLYE010000068.1:5871-18747 GCA_964387325.1 uncultured Planctomycetaceae bacterium | reverse complement strand
AAAGAGCAGGGGAGTACACTTCATCGCCGCCGCAGCGCCAATCATAATGCCCGACCGAATATCATGACCGCGCAGCAATAGCCATCCACCCCCGAAGATCAAGGCCGCGATCACCAGATCGAATTGCTGATGGCTCAAAGGCGCGATGAACCAGCGAAATGACAACACACAGGCGATCAGTCCCGCGCCGATCGTCGATCGATCCAACACGAGCCAGCGGGGACCATTGCTCCAACGGCCCACACAGCTCGCAAGCAAACACACGGCCGCCGCATTGATCACGCCCCAAATGGCTAGCGATCCTTGGAGGCCAAAATAGCAGAGCGGGACCGCCAAGAAGGCCATCGCCGGTGGGTAGAGGTACGATTCTTTGGAAACGTAGGGTTCTTCGTCGAGGTAGAGCGGTTCACCGGCAATGAGATGCGAGGCCGCGGTGTAATAGCAATCGAACCACTCGCTCCCTTCGCCGCGCGATGCAAAGTAGATTGGCAAGCCGATGAACAAGGCGATCGCCACAAGGGTTACGATCCGCCCCCCCCAACGTGACTCGTCCGCCTCGGATCGTCGGACCATCGACACCACCTCCCCACGCACGTTGGCCATCCACCCGATCCTCGATTACCATGCGATCGTTACGGTCCATGAACGTCGAAACGGTACAGGGAGACCCGTGATTGGGTCAAGACAGCTTGCCGAAGCGCCGTTGCGTCGCGCGTTTTGTTACCGTACCTCGCGTGCTGGACGACGCCGCGCCAGCACTGCGCGCATGCTCATTCGATCATCGCCGAGCGAGCTTGCCCCTCTTGGCGACACTCCCTACAATCGTGCGCTCAGAGTCCACTCGCACGGATGCGTTTGTGAGGCGACTCGTCAGACCATCAGCAGGAGGCTGTTCATGACGCGTGCGGTTGCTATCTTTGCGATTGCGATCATTGGGCTGTTTGTCCACTTGAGCGAAGTCGCCCAGGCGGAAACGATCACCGGCCATATCATTGCAACCCCTGGTGACGAGGTCCTGATCACGCCCCAAGGCGAATGGGTGCCTGCCGTAGGCGACACTCTGGAAGTGTTTGTCGACGTGCCCGGGGTCGGCCCCGCACGGGTCGCCCGCGGGCAGGTCAAAGCGCTCCGCGAACGAACGGTCGTCGCCCGAATCGACGAGGCCAGCGGTAAAGTGCTCGTCGGCCAAAGTGTCCGCATCGAGTCTCCAGAGCCGCAGAAACGTCCATTATCGCCCAGCGATCTACTCAAAGGACTGAAAGTCGAACCGCTCGACGCCAAGCTGGCCGACTTGCTCGAACTCTCGGACCCCCACGGGCTGTTGGTGACCGCCGTCGAAGCAAACTCGCCGGCCGCAACGACTGGTTTACGCAAACGCGACGTGCTCTTGCGATGTGACGGCGTACAACTACTCGACCCCGCAGCACTGGCCGCTGTGCTGCTAAAAAAGTCATCGGGGGGCTCACTGCAATTTGAGATCTGGCGCGGCGGCGAGAAAAAATCGCTCACGGCTCGACTAACAGCGCCGGCAACCATCTCGGCTCCCCTCGCGGAGTCGCCAAGTGCCCCCAACACGTCGTTGGTCGTTTGGATCGGCATGGATACGACGAATTTTTGCGACGATGTCCGCGTCTGGCGTGTTCGTCCCGATACGCCTGCCGATCGAGCGGGCATTCGTACCGACGATCGGATTGTGCGCATCGACGGTGTTGAAGTGCTCGAGAGTCACATGCTCGACGCGGCCATTGCAGCGCTCAGCGTCGGCCGGCGTGCCAAGATCGAAGTGCGCCGCGACGGCGAGTTGCTCACGTTCAACGTGACGGCCGAAGCTAAACCGACCGCCGAGCAATTGTTCTCTCAACTCAAAACCAAAGCCGAAGCCGGCGATCACCAGGCCGCACACCAACTCGGCATGGCCTACTATCGCGGCGAGGGAGTCGAACGCGATCTGGCCCAATCGATGCGCTGGATCAAAAAAGCCGCCGAAGCCAACGTGATCTGGGCGCAAGCCCAACTCGGAGCGGCCTATCTCGACGGCGTCGGCGTCGAGCAGAACCTGGACGAGGCCTTACAGTGGTCGCTCAAGGCGGCCGAGGCCGGACGCGCCGGCGCACAGCAAAACGTGGCCCGGATGTTTGCCCTCGGGCTGGGTGTCGAGAAGAACTTGAGTGAAGCTCGACGCTGGTACGAAAAAGCCTTTCAGCAGGGGGACCTCGTCGCCATTCGCACGATGGCCCTGCTGGTCGAACGCGGCGATGTCTACGAGCGGGATCTGCCCTACGCGGCCAAGCTCTATAAGCTTGCCGCGGTGCGCGGTGACGTGGAGTCCCAAGTGCAATGGGCTCGTTGCGTCAACCTGGGTGTTGGTGTCGGCGAAGATCGACTCGAAGCCGCGCGTTGGTGGCAACGAGTCGCTGAGGCCGGCGACAAGCGTGGCTTCACCGCGCTGGGCGCGTTGTATTACGATGGTCGCGGCCTGGAACAGAATTACGAGACCGCCGTGGCGCTGTTTCGCAAAGCGGTCGCTGCGGGCGACGCCGACGGCGCCTTCCGGCTGGCCCAAGCCTATCTCGAAGGCAAAGGCTGCACACAGGACGACGCCGAAGCGCTCAAATGGTATCGCGAGGCAGCCAAGAGCGGTCATGCCGAGGCCGAGGCCGGATTAGGCTGGCTGTACGAAAAAGGACGCGGCGTCACCGCGAACGCCGAACAAGCCGTGAGTTGGTATCGTAAAGCCGCCGAGAATGGCGCAGCCGTCGCACAAACAAATCTAGGCAACTGTTATCTGCACGGAGTGGGTGTCGCGGCCCAGCCGGTCGAGGCGGTCCGCTGGTTCCAGAAGGCGGCTGAACAAGGGGACCCCATCGCTCAAACACAGCTCGGCTTTTGCTACCGCAATGGACGGGGCGTGTCACGTGAGCCGGCAAAGGCCATCCAGTGGTACCGCAAAGCGGCCGAGGCGGGCAATGCCATCGCCCAAGCCAACTTGGGCGGCATGTATGAAGATGGCGTGGGAGTATCTCGCGACCCCGCGGAAGCGCTCAAATGGTATCGCAAAGCCGCAGCGGGAGGACACATCGAAGCCCGCCGCAAGATCGAGCAACGACGCTAGATCGCGCGCTCTATGCACGCTTCGCGAACCCGGCGCTCGCTTCGCGAGCAGGTAGCAGCTCAGCCGCTTACTTGGCGAAGGACGCAATCGCGTGCGACTCGTCGTCGAAAATCTGAAAGAGCTTGTTGAGCTTCGTGATCACGAACACTTCTTGGATGTTGGGCCCGATGTTGCTCAACCGCAATTTCCCTTGATGGGCTTTGACCTTCCGGTCGAGCGTAATCAACTTGCCCAACGCAGCGCTGGATAGAAAGTCGACCAGCGAGAAGTTCAGCAAAATGTTCTTGCAGTGCTCTTCTTCGACCAACTGGAACAACTCTTGGCCCATCTCTTGAATGTTGGCTTCGTCCAGAATCTTGCGGTCGACAAATCGTACGATCGTCACGTCGCCCACTTCCGACACTTCCAACCGACGGCGCACACCCATCTGCTTCCACTCCTCTCAAACGCCCTGAGGTTCGCCCGGATAAAAGCGACGTAACCGCAAGGCAAGATTGCGTTTCGAGCCATCGATTATGCCCCCGCCTCGCATCGTGTGTCAAGCGGCTCGCACGGACTTGACTCGGCGACGACGGGTGCCCCCGTTCGCGATCACTTCCAGGGGAACGTCTCGCCGCTCAGTCGCTCATAGGCCTCAATGTATTTGGCCCGCGTCTTAGCCACAACCTCGGCCGGGAGCGGCGGCGGCGGACTGTTCTTATCCCAGGTCGTCGACTCCAACCAGTCGCGGACAAACTGCTTGTCGAACGACGGCTGGCCGTGCCCCGGCTCATATTGATCCGAGGGCCAGAAGCGCGAGCTGTCGGGCGTGAGCACTTCGTCGATCAAAATGATCTCATCCCCCACGACTCCCCACTCGAATTTCGTGTCGGCGATGATAATCCCCCGCTGCCGGGCATGCTCCGCGCCCCGTTGGTAGACGGCCAAGCTGCGGCGGCGCAGCTCATGGGCCACGTCGGCTCCCACAACTTCGATCATTCGCTCGAACGAAATGTTCTCGTCGTGCCCGGACTCGGCTTTCGTCGCCGGTGTAAAAATCGGCTCGGGCAATTGATCGCTTTCACGCAAGCCCGCGGGCAACCGCAACTGACAAACGGTCCCATGCTGTCGATATTCTTTCCAACCCGAACCCGATAAATAACCGCGGACCACACACTCGATGGGCACGACGCGCGTCTTGCGCACAAACATGCTCCGGCCCACGAGTGGTTCACGATCCACCCCCGGTGGTAGCGGCAGGTCGTTCACCTGGGTCGACAACAAATGATGGGGCTCGCCGAGCAAGTCGAACCAGAACCGACTCAACTGGGTCAGCACGCGTCCCTTGTCAGGAATGCCCGTCGGAAGCACGTAGTCGAACGCGCTAATCCGATCGCTGGCGACCAGCAAGAGCGACTCCCCCAAGTCATAAATATCGCGAACTTTGCCGCGACGGACACTCAGACCCGCCAGATCGGTTTGCAATACAACGTTACTCATGGGCGAAACTTTGCTGTAGAACAATTTTCGTGAGGCGCGGGCGGAGTATAACAGCCGCCCGACTAACCGACCAGCGTCCGAGTGGCGCTCCCAGCGGGGCAGGTCTTATTTCCAAATTCCGCGTTCGGTTCTCCGCTTAATTGACGACTGCGTAGTTCATGAGCCAGGGCGACCAGCGGAAGGAGCGGTTTATCCCGGCTTCGTGTTGCTCGCCGAAGGCCCATTCGCTGCACATACTTCGATGGCTCGCCGCGGCTCCCTGTGCTTGATCGACCGAGCGGCGCAAGTTAGACTCTCGTTTACGTTTAGCATCGTCGCTTTGATCCTTGACCTGCGGACCGGCTGTTTCGCGCACTCCAAATTATGCCCACTGCCACCATGCACCTGTTGGTTGCTCCTTCCAGTGGGCTATCGCCCCAGGCGGTCGGGCGGATCACATTTTCAGGACTCGATCAGATCCCCACACCGTGTCGCAGCCAGCTGCGCGGCACAGAACTTGTTATCGAGCACAACACGACCGACTCCGGGCGACTACACGTGCCGTTTTTGGTCCCAGGCCGTGGCGAGGTGGTGCTGTCGACCGGCACACTGATGCACCGCGCGCGACCGTACCTGCTCGAGGTCGAGTTGGCCCGGGGCAAGCTCAATCAACTACGCAATCAGCTCGCCGACTGGATCGCCCTCGGGCTCACCGTGCCACCGGTTGTCGATGCCGCGGCGCGACGCGCCGTCGACGAGTTCGGCCGCGCCGTGGTTGCGTCTCAATCGGACCCTGAGTTTGCCGTCGAACAATCGCGCCACGCCATCGTCGCCACACTCGAAGCAGCCGAGATGCTGGTCGATTGTTACATCGAACAGGCCTTGGCCTTGCGGCATCGACAAACCCAGCAACTCCCCACCGCCCTGATCGCCGAGTTACCTGGCCGGACAATCAATTCACAGACGCTCACGGCCCTGATGCAAACCTTTAATGCCATCGCGATTCCCATGTCGTGGCGGCAAGTCGAATCGGTCGAAGGGCAACACGACTGGTCAGCGGCCGACGCCACGATCGAGGCCGCCCAAGGATTGCGGCTGCCGATCATCTCGGGCCCGCTCGTTAGCCTCGAATCGTTCTTTTTGCCCGAGTGGGTCAAGATGTGGTCCGGCGACATCGATGGGTTTCTGTCGTTCGCCGTCGACTTCGTTTCGCAAGCCGTCGAGCGCTATCGAGGTAAGATCGCCCTGTGGCAAGTGGCCGCCAGGGTCAACTCCGGCGCGGCCCTGTCGTTGCCCGAGGAATCGCGGCTGCAACTTGCCATGCGGCTGGTCGAAGCCGTCCGTAAGCTCGACCCGCAAGTCCCTTTGATCCTGCGGTTTGACCAGCCTTATGGCGACTACCTGCGTCGGCCGGGAGCCGAGTTCGATTTCGCCCCGTTGCACTTCGCCGAGGCACTGGTCCGCGCCGGCTTGCAGATCAACGGCGTCGGACTGGAGTTGAATTTCGGCTACTTGCCCGGTGGCACCTGCTCGCACGACCGGCTCGACCTGAATCGGCTGCTCGATATGTGGAGCTACCTGAACCTGCCGCTGCATATCACGCTGACGGCACCCAGCGCCCAGACACCCGATCCTCGCTCGCTCAATCAGGCGCATGTCGTGCCCGACGGCAAACCGTGGACGACTGAATCGCAGGCCAACTGGGTCAGCCATTTCGTCCCGCTGTTGCTGTCGAAGGCCTATGTTCACACGGTGAGCTGGAATCAACTCAGCGATAGCGATCCGCACGAGTTTCCCCACGGCGGGTTGTTTGACGCCCAGGGAAATGCCAAGCCATCTTTCAGTGTCCTCGCGCATCTGCGTCGCAAGCACCTGCACTAAAGGCTATTCGGCTTCGCTTGCTCTCTAAGAGCGGCGAGTGCGCCCCGTCAGATAGATATCGCCATCGAGCGTTTGAATTTGCGGCGTATCGATTTGCACCGCCTCGACCATCTCGGCGAGCCCCGCGCCTCCGATGGGACCAAGGGCCTCGGCGCCGCCGATCAGCTTCGGGGCGATGAACACGTGTACCTCGTCGACCTCGCGGGCATCGAAGAACAACCCCATCACGCCGCTCCCCCCCTCGACGAGCACGTTGGTCATGCGTCGCCGCCCCAACTCATCGAGCAGCGGTTGCAACAAATCGTCTCCCGACACATTGAACACTTCACAGCCCGAGTCGACGAGGGCCTGCACTCGATCGGCATGCAAATCGCTCTGCGTGACAATCAGCACAGGCACCTGCCGAGCGGTGCGCACCAGTTGCGAGTCGAGCGAGATGCGCGCTTGGCGATCGAACACGATCCGCGTGGCGACCCGAGCGCCCGTGGGTCGAGCCGTGAGCTGCGGATCGTCGGCGTCGACCGTGCTGCGGCCGACGATGATCGCGTCGACTCGACCACGCAGCGCATGCACAATGCCGCGCGAGGCCGCGTTGCTGATCCACTGACTCGATCCAGTGCGGGTCGCCAGCCGACCGTCGAGCGTCATCGCCCACTTGGCAATGACCCACGGTCGCTTTTTAAGCAGCAGCTTGAGATAGGGAGCGTTTTGACGATCGGCCTCGGCTCGGCCGACGTCGAGCGCGACCTCAATGCCAGCCGCTTGCAGGGCGCGGAGTCCGCCACCGTCAACTTGTGGAAAGGGATCCGATAACGCCACGACCACGCGCGCAACGCCCGCTGCAATGATCGCATCGGTGCAGGGGGGCGTTTTGCCCCAATGACAGCACGGCTCAAGCGTGACGTACATCGTCGCTCCGGCCGCCCGACGACCCGCAATCGCAAGCGCCTCGACTTCGGCATGCGGACCACCGAAGCGGCGATGAAACCCTTCGCCGATCACCTCGGCCCCCTTGGTAATCACGCAACCCACGAGCGGGTTGGGCTCGACCGCACCGCGACCCAACTCGGCCAGTTGCAACGCGCGGGCCATGTGCCAAGCGTCGAGATCAACAGGGTTCATGTCAGCCCTGGGGGCGGGGAGGAGGGCGGGAACAGGGAGGGGACTCAACAAACATTCATTAACCGCATAGAAGCTGACTCAATCACGTGACTTAGTCGGGAGTCCAAATCGCGGGCTTCTTCTTGCCGCCGGCACTCGCGTCGCCCCCGGGAGTCCAAATCTTGCCACTCTCGGCGCCCGCCGTCGGAGCGATCATCACGCCCGACTGCTCGACCTGCGCAGAGCCAGGGGCCGCCCCCTGCGTGGGTCGTCCGTCGGGCCCGATAAGCCCCATCTGCATCAGGATCTGCCCCAACGCAGACCGCACATACGGGTCGCGACCGTAATGCGTGTTCAAATGCTGCATCAGCGCCGACGCCTCGGTGACCTCGCCCCGATTGATGCGGAGCGTCAATTCATCGAGTGCCCACATGGCTCCGGATTGCTTGGCTGCTTCGGCCGCCTCGCGCGCCTGCGACAAATACTCACAGGCTTTCAGAGAGTCTTCCTCCAACCGGGCCAACGTGCCGTACACGCCCGCCTTCTCGACTTTGCCTTCCAAACTGGGCCGCGCGAGAATCTCGAGCGCCGCCTTGCGCGCCGCCAGTCGAGCAACCGCCATCGTCGCGCGACGATATACAAACACCAAATCGTCGTCGCTTATTTTATCAAATTGCAGGCGGACGAGCCGCACCAGCGACAGTTCCTTCACATTAACAGCGGTCGGATCAATCGGGTGAGCCACGCTCAAACCCAATCGACCACGCAGCTCGTTGACCAAAGCAGGAGCGGTAGGATGATCGAGGGCCAACTCGAGCAGCAACACACAGGCCGACAGCGGCGCACGCAGCGCAGGCTCGCGTGACGCTTCCTCGGGAGTCTTGCCCCCCAGCACGGCTTGCGGAGCTTTGGGCCAGCGATTCAGCACCGTCGTGCGACGCTGCTGGGTAATCAGGTTCTCGACATGCTCGCTCGGAGTGTCGTCCGGCAGCCGCCAATTCCATGACAGAATAATCTGATTGGCTTGCACCTTGTTGAACACTTCGTCGGACTTGCGCACTCCGACCGAGTCGCCCGCGATGGCAACCAGTTGATCCCCCGCGGCTCGCATGTCGCTGCGGTAACATTCGAGTTCGACGCGCGCCTCGCGATCGGTCTCTTTGCCAAACACCGCGAGCGTGGCCAGAATGTTCGGCACGCCGTCGAGCGGCAAATCCTTGCCCGTCTCGGGCAAAGCCCGATCGAGCAGCCAGTACACGCTGCGCGGCGGCGGAGCATTGGGGTCCGTGTGCGCCGACTGCAACGGGGCCCCCTTGACTCGCTTGTCACTCGCCAGGTGCGAGGCCAGCTTCTCGATATCGCTGATCGGGTACGTCACGACCAACTCGTCGGTCGTGTCGCCGAGCACCACCGGATCGGTGAGCTGCGCAAGCGCCTCGGCCTCGATCGCGTCGTCGAGCGGCACCTCGCGTGGCGCATCGAGCGCGGCGAGCCGACGCAGAGCGTCACGCATCCCCGCCTCGTCGGCCAACCAGCCGCGTACCAACGCCAGGTTATGCCAAACGGCCGCGCTATGCGGCGCCTTGACGCTCAGCGCGGCAAACTTTTGTTCGGCGTCGAGCCACTTGATCCCTTGAGCCAGCTTGTTCGCTTCGTCAAACTCGGTCTTCCAGTCACCTGCGTCCGGGGCGGGCCACAGTCGGGCGTCATCCTTGAACAACAGCGGCACTTCACGCGGCGCCGACATCCGGACCACGGTCTCGATCACCCGTTGGTCTTGCGGGTTCATGCGAAGCTGCAGCAGAAAATGCTGCCGCGCGGCGAGATAGTGGCCGGCCCCCAACAGTCGGCTGGCCAATTCTCCGATCGTCATGTAAATCTGCGGCAGGATTTGTTCGCCGCAGGCTGCGAGCGCCCGTTGCAACTTGCTCACGCCAGCCGCCGCGCCTTGCTGATCGGCCGCGAACAACGCCGAATCGGCGAGCGCCACCGGATTGTCCGGTTGCGTCTTGAGCAGCGTATCGACTGTCTGCCGCGCCGCGTCGTCTTGCCCCAACTCGCTTTGCAACGATGCCTTGATCGTACACAGGCAGGCCCGGGCCGGATACTTTTTCTCGAGCGTCTCGACATGATCGAGACACGCCTGCGGCTGATCCCCTTCGAGCATCCGCGAGATCTTGTCCAATTCGCTGACCAGATCGGGACAGCAGAACTTTACCTTCTTGCCGGTTCCGCCCGGACAAGCCGAATAAGGGTCAATCGCCATGAGTCGTCTTTCTTCCTGAGTACAGTCGTAATCGTGAATAGGCCATTTCGTACAGCTGTGGCCTTAAACTTTGGCCGACAACGCCGCACGCTTCTCGGCAATCAGTTTCAACAAGGCTTTGTGCGGATCGGCAAACTTCTGAATTCCTTCGTCCATGAGCGTGGCTTCGAGCTTGGCCATGTCGACCTTGGCGTCGATATCGGAGAGCACCTCGGCGCTCGGCAACTCGTCGACCCGGCGGCGGAATATCTGCCCGCTCTTGCCGACCGCCTCGTTCGTACCGGGCGGATTGGTCTCAATGTCGCTGCCGGCGAGCGCCTCGACGTACTTCCAAGCCGCGTCGGTCGGTTTCTTGGTGCCCGTGCTCGCAAAGATCATCTCCTGCTCGAGTGGCGTAGGATGCTCCTGCCAGAAGCGACGGTTCTCGGCCCAAATGCGTTTGGCGTTGACGATACCGACTTGCCCTTGGGCGGCGGCCGATAGCGAAGGGACCTGCTTCTCGGTGTACACATCCAACCGCGAGACAAAAATGCTGTACACGCTTTTGAACGTGTCGAGATTGGCCCGCCGCTGAGCGCCTCGCCACACCGCCTCGCGGGCCGCGCGGTACTGCCGCATCGAAAAGATCAGCGTCACGTTGAGCGTAATGCCCGCCGCGCACAACTCTTCCAGGCAGTCCAAACCCGCCGGGGTGGCTGGCACCTTGATCATGCGATTGGTGTGCCCGGCCGACCATTGCTTCCCGAGCTCGATGTACCGCTGCACCCGCTGGGCATGGGGCAAATTCAGCTGCGGATCCTCGATCAGCGGATCCAACTCGAAGCTCACGTAGCCGTCGTTCCCCCGAGTCTGCTGCCAGACCTCCGCAAAGGCGGCTTGAGCGGCCCGCACCAGCTTGTCGGTCGTTTGCCAGGCGAGTTGCTCGTCGTCGAGCCCTTGGCGAATGAAGCCCTCGATATCGCCATCGAACCGGCCGGTTTTGAGCAGATCGGCGATAATGATCGGGTTCGAGGTGGCTCCGCTAGCTCCCAGGGCCCGATCGCGTCGGACCAAGTCGGGATCGATCGAATCGAGCCACAGTTTCGTGCCACAGGCGATCAAACTCTTGAGCGAATCGGACATGCGTCACCCGACACGGAATAAAGGCTGGACATTAGACTCCCGAAAGCGCTCGCAGCATATCAAAAGCTTGGGCGAGCCACTAGCGTACCGGGCCCATTGGCGGCCAAATTGTCGCGATAATTCTTTGCCCCAGTGGGGCTTGCATCGCGGCCGTCGAGCGGAATGCAATTCATGCCGGGAAACGGTTCTGAACCAATCTCGCGTCGATCTCCCTGGCAGGTTGAACGCGAACGGTTACAACACGAAGTGACGTTGTTGCGTGAGGAATTGCGGATCAAAGATGCCCGCATGGCGGGAATCCCGCCAACACGGCGACCGCATTATTCATCAACCGATCGCTTGGCGATTCTGGAACTACGGGCGGCACGAAGTTGGTCCCTGACGCAAACCGCTCAGGCATTTCTGATCACGCCGCAAACCATCAGCGAGTGGCTGCGACGTATCGACGAGCAAGGAACCGAAGCCTTGGTGCAACTCAGCGAACCGGTCAACAAGTTTCCGCAACTCGTAGGCTATCTGGTGCGGAGGCTCAAGACGCTCTGTCCGACCTTGGGGACCAAGAAGATCGCCGAGTCGCTGGCCCGGGCGGGTTTGCACTTGGGGGCTACGACCGTGCGGCGGATGATTCAAGCCTCTTCTAGCTCCAAACCGGTCGAGCCGGAGCCGTCTCCTGCGCCGAACGACAAGGCCGCAGAGCAGGTTGTCACGGCCCAGTCTCCGAATCAGGTCTGGCATATGGATCTGACCACGGTCCCTATAGCTGGCGGCTTTTGGACAGCATGGCTGCCGTTTTCGTTGCCGCAATGTTGGCCGTTTTGTTTGTGGCTGGCCGTCGTCGTGGATCACCATTCGCGTCGTATCATGGGCTTCGCTACGTTCAAAAAGCAACCGACGTCGGCTGATGTGCAACATTGCATGGCACGGGCGATTCGACAGGCGGGTGCGACACCCAAGCACATCATCTGCGATAGTGGGACACAGTTCGCATGCCCGAGCTTTAAGAAGTGGTGTAAGCGGCGGCGTATTCGTCCACGTTATGGTGCCATCGGCAAACATGGGAGCATTGCCGTGGTGGAAAGGGTCATTCTGACGCTCAAGCAACTGCTGGCGTGTCTGATCATCGTGCCGCTCTCGCAAGGCAGGTTTCGTCATGAAGTGGCGTTGCTCGTGCAGTGGTATAATGAGTACCGACCGCATACCTCTTTGCATGGTCGTACTCCCAACGAAGTCTACGATGCGAAGTACCTTGGGCATTGGTACGCGGTAGCCCCGGTGCCCAACTCGAACTGGATGTCGAGTTTCTAGCGGACCGCAAACATCTGCCGATCGTTCGCGTCCAGCGTGTTGCGTGAACACGGCCGATGCGCGCACGTTGAGTGCTCCGCAATCAACGTGCGCGCTGATTTGGCCATCGACGCTCATTTCGTTCTAAATTGTCAAACATCAGGCCGCAGGTGCTTCCGCACCTACGGTTTCGTGGACAGAATCCCCGATAATACCGGCAAAACCGCAACTCACATCCGTTCACCCAAGACTCGCTGGCGCAGGACAGCCCAAGAGCAATCACGGGCCGCTCGCCGAGCAAGCCGTGCCGCTGAGCGAAATCCGCTGCCAGCAACGGCTCGGCGGGTTGCTGAAAAGCTACCGACGTCAAGCGGCCTGACGAACGACGACACCAGCAACCCTCGCGACAATCAACGGCGCTCGCGTGCTGCGCTGAGAATGAACATCGCTCCGCAACACGCCCGCACGATGGGAATGATCGGAACTTTCGTTCGTGACGCGCGGCCGTCAACACGCGACTCATCTCGATCGGTCGGGGATTTCTGGCAATCGCATGTCGCATTTTAACCACGATCTATTTATGGCACAGGGCGCTGAGATTTCTGGCAATCGCATGTCGCATTTTAACCACGATCTATTTATGGCACAGGGC
>CAYLYE010000068.1:0-5771 GCA_964387325.1 uncultured Planctomycetaceae bacterium | reverse complement strand
GCGCACCTAACGATGTAAGGCAATTTCTTTTCCATCTAAATTAATATAGCAGTGTTTTTTATATGCAAATATGCCTACACGTAATAGTTCACAATAAAATGAGCTCATATAGTCGTATATCGGAGGGACTCTCCACTGACCGGACGGAGTAACAACACCCCATCGACCATTCATTGATGCTGGTGCATGACCGAATTTGAATGGAAGTATTTCATGGCATATATTTGATGCTACAATATCACCTTGTAAATTAATTATGCTCCACTTGTCTTGCCCGATTAAAACTACCGCGGCGTGCTTTGAACTGAAGTTTGTGGCACGCTCGTATTTGCAATCTACTTTCAGGTGACCGTTCAAGTCAATATAACCCCAGGTGCCATTGATGCTAATACACGCCAGCCCATCAGAAAATTCGCTCGCATTTTCATACTTAGGGGGTATTGCCATCGCACCAGATGAGTCAATATAACCCCAGGCACCTTTTGACAAGACCGCCATTCTATTCATAGCGTATTGCCCAACGTCACTGAAGTTGCGATTCGATATGAGTTTGCCGTCAATTCCAATCGCATTCCAACGATCGGAATTGTCGGTGTCTTTAGCATTATCGTTGGCAGATATCTTTACAGGCGCAATGCCATTGGACGCTTCTTTTCCGTCAGAAAATGAAACGTTGCTAATGCGCATCATTTTATTATTTATGTAATAGACATCACTATGGGTATCTGTACTCCCGTCTTTTTCGGCAGCAACGGACACCTTCGCGATTCCACCGGAGAAATTCCCTAGATGATCACAGTGGGGCATCGGGTAGAACTTTCCATGAATATCCAGATACCCTCGCAGGCCTGCCTTTGCTACTACTGCAAATCCATCATGGAAGTAAGACTCCTGGTCAAACAAGGCTTCAATGGCTTGGTTGCCTTTAATGTCCATGTATCCCCATGCGTCACCGTACCTTGCGGGGTAAAGGCATGAATCGTCAGCCAGCGTGAAATTGGCAAATGCACCTCCCAGTGCACACGCTGTGAGCAAAAGGCAGGCAAGGCTACTTTTCAACATAGTTAAGCCTAGTGGATTTAGTGGTGTGTTTATGGAACATATCTGTGTGTGTGTGGCTCAAACGAACCGAAGAGGATTTCCCTTATGCACGGATGTACATTCTCCTCAACCCAAGTCAAAAAGTCTGCGGTTTGCCTAACCGAATAGCTCTTGGCTCTATCAAATGTCCCAAATATCCCAGCATCATGAGCCTCTTTCGAATCTCGCCCCAGTCCTTCGTTGTCTACTGCATATCGGCCGTGCCGGGAATACTTCTGTTCTCCCGATACGTCGTAGCCGCCAGTAAAGTATATGTGAGAAGAAAATGGGTCAGAACTATTTACTTCTCCGATCACTCGAGGGGGATAAGGAGGGTCTCGTCAACTGAGAGCATAAGCCAGGCTGGGACTCGTCATCCAGACCAACTTCACGCTCTCGTCGCCCACAACATACCGTCCGCTCCAACTTTTTTCACCGCCAACGCGCGGGCCGCTCGCCGTCTGCGCTAATCGCCCGCTAGAATGCCCGGCAGAGCCATTCGTTCCTGACACCTTGTCCCATCCGCTGCGATGCAGCTATCGCCGGGGATTAATGACAAAAAGCTGCGACCGTTGGTCGCGCTGATGGAATCAATGCGGGCCGGTGCCAATGAGCGGGCTCGACCAACGGTCGCGGCTTCATGAGTTGCCAACGCTATGCGATTGCATCTTAGCGGCTGGGCTTACTGGCGACGGTCAGGTAGCCGTAGAGGGTCTCGCTGCCGCGGAGAATGTAGAACTTGATCGGCTCGCGAGCAAAGTCGGGACGGCCCATCACGTACGAGACGTTATCGAGCGAGACGGTCTCGTAAACGTGCATGCCGACGAGCGTGTCGCCACGACGTATGCCCTGCTTGGCGGCTGGGCTGTCTGGTCGCACGTCGAGCACTGTCAAGCCGCCGCGATACGCTGAGCGGTACTGGGCGAACTTGGAGGCCGAGGTGGCTTCGAGCTTCAAACCCAACACGTCCCAAACGAGGTCGTGCGACTTCTCTTCCTTTTCGACCGTGCTGCCGTAGGCCGCCAACGTCAGGGGAAGTGTCAGGGTCTGCTGCTGGCGCTGCACCTCGATGTCGACCGCCTCGCCGGCAGGTTGGCCGAGCAGGGCACGTTCGATATCGAGCGGACGGATCACGTTGCGATGGGCAATCGACTTGATGATGTCGCCATTGCGGAGGCCTGACGAGGCGGCAGGTCCTTTATCGTCGATCCCCTTCACCAGCACGCCGACCGCTTTGCCCACGGCGCCACTCGCCAGGTTCAGGCCATGCCATTTCTTCTCCAGACGTCGGACGCTCATCAATTCGCCGGCCACATTCAACACGATATCGACGGGAATGGCGAAGCCGATGCCTTGAGCGCCGGCCCGCACGGCGACATTGATGCCGATCATCTCGCCGTCGATATTAAGCAGCGGGCCACCTGAGTTGCCGGGGTTGATGCTGGCGTCGGTCTGGATCAGGTCGTCGTAGTGCTGAGTCTCGCTCACCTGCACGGTGCGATGCAGCGAGCTGATAATGCCGCGGGTGACGGTGTGTTCGTAGCCGTAGGCGTTGCCAACGGCGATCACGGTTTCGCCGGTCATCAGGTCGGACGAGGTGCCAATGTCGATCGTATTGAACTCGTGATCGCTATCGACCTTGATGACGGCGAGGTCGGTTTTCGGATCGTGCGAGACGAGCCGGGCGACATAGGTTTCGCGCTGGGCGGTCGTGACAACGATCTTGCGGACGCCGTCGACGACATGGTGGTTGGTGATGATGTAGCCACGTTCGTCGAGGATGATGCCCGTGCCCATGCCATTGACGCGACGTTTGGCATCGCCAGATCGATTGTCGGGCTCGATTGTTTTTTCGCCGTGAATATTGACGATCGCCGAGCGGGCACGCTCGACGGCTTCGACAATGGCCGTGCGACGATGCTCACTGGCGTCGGCCACGGCTGGCACGATCAGCACGACACACAGAGCAAGGGCCAGACAAGCGCCCTCGATCCTTCGAGCAGAGCCTATGCGCATATCAGGGTCTTTATTGCCTGCCGGTGTTCATGAATCGCGGCCGAGGTCGCGAGCCCGGCGGCACACGGCTCGCACGAGCGACAGAACAGAGGCAGTGGTATAAGTACACTTACGATGCAACGAGGTGCGGGTACCGCGCTGCTATGTGTGCCAAGTAGCACGCACGCATGTGTTCATCGGAACGACCCATAGAATCGCTTAAGACGGCGTGGCGGCGGCGGAAAACCCCGCCTAAGTTGACATCTGATTCCGGTTCACTGATGCCGCCGATCCATGCTGCACATGCCAGCATCAACACAGGCGATGCTAGCGTGCGATTTGCAGTTGCGAATCGGGCGGCACGGATGAACGATTCGGCTCGCGAGACGCAGAGAGCGTGCTCGGCACGGTCGAGCTTGCTGGAACGCGCGAGAGCATCGAGCCGCCGAATTCGCCACCACCGCGGGTACCAAAGACCGGTTCGGTCGGCAACGGATGCAGTTGTTGCGGAGGCGCGGGCTCTTCAATCTCAGGACCACTGATCGATCGCTCGCGCCAAGGTCGTTCGACACGGCAACGCGACGGACAATGGACGCTGTGGCAGCCGGGCAATACTCCCAAGAGAGCTAACAGCAAGGCGAATTTGTGCCAGCGCCGCGACATGGATCACTTACCGGATAGAGCAAGAGCGTGGAACACATCGACAGCGAGACGTTCCATGATCATCTTCGGCCGGAAAAATCGGCAGACTTAACCGCACCGGCAAGCTTTTCCTGAACTGCCACGAAATACATCGCTGGCAATCGAGTCGCTGCTGGCTTCGCTGGCGCGGCAGCTAGATCCAGCTACCGATGAGTTGCAAGGAGTAGGTGATCGCGGAGCGGACGACTCGATCGGTGCCGCCGGCCGAACGGGTCGCGACGACCCGACTGTAGCTATTTACGAGCACTGAATTCGACGGGAACTGGAGTCTAGCCTGCGATCCCGAGGCGGTCAGGGTATCGTTACCGTTCGAGTCATAGAACAAGGCCAGGTCGTTACCACCCGCCGAGGGCGCGGCGATGACCTGACTGAAGCCCGTGGCCTGATAGAAGAAGCTGGCCCCGGCCATCGAACTGAAACCAGGCAGCCCATTAAAGGTTTCATCGCCGGTCGCGTCGTAGAGCGTGGCGGTGTCGGTGCCTCCTTGCAGGGCGTCGGCGTAGACGTTCCTGAAGGACGAGACCTGGAGCAAGTAGTTGCTGCCGGAGTAGGTCGAGACGGTCGGTCGGCCAACGAAGGTGTCGTTGCCGCCAGAACCGTAGAGCAGCGCGGTATCGGTTCCTCCCTGCGAGGCATCGGCGTAGACGTTCTTGTAGGCGCCGGCCTGCAAGAGGTAGTTCGTACCCGTCATGACGCTGTACTGAGGGAGACCCGTGATGGTATCGTTGCCGGAGGATCCGTAGAACTGCGCGCTATCGACACCGCCAAAGGCCGAGAACGTGTACACGCGACGGAAGCCGTTGATGGTCGTTAAGTAGCCGGGACCTTGAATGGTTGAGCTGGTCGGCGTGCCGGTGAAGGTGTCGTCTCCGGCCGAGTCGAAGACAAAGGCCAGATCGTTGCCGCCGGTTGCTTGGAAAGCCGAGGCGGTCGAAAAGCTGGTGGCCTGCATGAAGTAGCCGGTGCCTTGCAAGGTGGCGTAGGCTGGCACGCAACCAAAGATATCATCGCCGGTCGAGTCATGGAGCGTGGCGGTGTCGGTCCCCCCGGAACCGGCAAAGGCGTAGACAACGGCATAGCCGACGGCCTGGAACGAATAGCCCGTGCCGGTCATCGTCGCGGAGGTCGGTGTGCCGTCGAACGTGTCGTTGCCGCTGCCGCCATTGAGGAACGCGGTATCGATGCCGCCGCCCGAGTTGATCACAACATGGCCAAAAGCGCCGATCGAGTGTGTGTAGCCACCGGTTTGAAAGACGCTGTAGGTTGGCAACCCGTAATAGACATCGACTCCCGAGGTGCCCGACAGTTGGGCCGAGTCCTCGCTCTGTCCGTAGACAATCATCTGTTCGGTGCTGTTCGAGGTGAGCGTGATCGCGGGCCCCTGGACCGATAGGCTGGTGGTCGCGAGGGACATCGACTCAGTGACTCCCGAGGCAAGCACGATCGTCAGCGGGTCATTGCTGGCACGAGCATCGATGCTGAGACTCGTGACGCCGGCGAACATGCTCGCGGGATACGACTGACCATTGACGACCACCGAGAACGTGGTGGCCGAGGTGAACGTGACCGAGATCGTGTCGACTTGTGGAGTGCCGATGATCGAGGCGCTCGTACCATTGACCGTCACGCTGGCCGTGGTCGCCGGGGGCTGAACATCGACGCTCCAGAGTTCTTGTCCGCGGTAGCCATCGTCGGCGGGAAAGAACAACGTGCTGTCGACGACCGTTAACTGCGTGGGGGTTGAACCGCCCGACCCGTTCTGAATGTCCCCCACGAGCAACGTGCCCTCGCTGGAACCGTCGGTGGTCCAGAGTTCGGCGCCGGTGCTGCCGTCGTTGGCCTGAAAATACAGTCGGCCGTTGGCATTGATGAGTGAAGTGGGATTCGAGCTTCCGGTGGTGGCGATGTCTCGAACGAGTGACGCCGCGCCCGCCTGGCTCTTCCAGAGTTCAACGCCCCGAACGCCATCGTTGGCCGTGAAGTACAAGGTGCCG
>CAYLYE010000067.1:0-27156 GCA_964387325.1 uncultured Planctomycetaceae bacterium | reverse complement strand
GCCCCGTATGAAAATCGTCCTGGCCGACAGTTGGCCAAGAGCGCCCCGACAGCCGACAATTTACCCAGCGACATTGGTCAGTGGTGCCGTCACATCACGAGTGAAGACAAAGCCCCTTACCCGGTCGATCAACGCCAAGGGGGCGAGGACGACGACCTCGTCGAGCACCAGCAGTGGCATGCCTACCTGGCCTCGATCGGGCGCAATCCCAAATCGCCGTGGAAGGCGCAGATCGCGTCGCTCGACATCGTCGACGGCAAGGACGCGATCAGCGACTCGGGCGTCGAGATTTGGAATCTGCTCGAACAGCGGGGAATCAAAAACGTGATCCTGCTCGGCGTACATACCAACATGTGTGTGCTAGGTCGCCCCTTCGGTCTGCGGCAACTCGCTAAGAACGGCAAGAACGTCGTGCTGATGCGCGACATGACCGACACGATGTACGACCCCGGCAAGTGGCCCTACGTGAGCCACTTCACCGGTACCGATCGGGTTGTCGAGCACATTGAGAAGTTTGTCTGTCCCACGATCACCAGCGGCGACGTACTGGGCGATTACCACGAGTTCCGTTTCTCGCGCGATCGTCGACCGCACTTGGCTATTCTCATGGCCGAGGACGAGTACAAGACCGAGGAGTCGTTGCCCAAGTTCGCATCACACTACCTGGGACGCGACTATCGGGTGAGCTACGTCTTTGGCAGCGACACGAATCGCCACGACATTCCTGGCATCGACGTGCTCGATGAGGCTGACGCGCTGCTCGTGAGCGTGCGGCGGCGTCCGTTGCCAGCGGCTCAACTCGATCGGGTGCGTCGTCTGGTCGCCGCAGGCAAGCCAGTCATCGGCATTCGCACAGCCAATCATGCCTTTGCCCCTTCGCGTGGCAAACCCGCCGGCGAAGGCAATGACCAATGGCTCGATTTCGATCAGGTCGTGTTCGGCGGCAACTATGTGAACCATCATGCAAACAACTTGTTACCCTCGATCACCGTTGAGCCCGGCAGCGAGTCGCATCCACTGCTGAGCAATATCAAGGCCGACAAGTACACCAGCCCCGGCTCGCTGTATGTGGTCAATCCGCTGTTGCCTGGAACTCAAGTGGTGCTGAACGGGACGGTACCCAATTTCCCGACCGAGCCGGTCGCCTGGACACGTGTGCGCGCCGACGGTGGCCGATCGTTCTACACCTCACTGGGACACGTGGGCGATTTCGCTCAAGAGCCCTTCTGCCGACTATTATTCAACGGCATCAACTGGGCCTGCGGCATCCAGGGGACCTTGCCCACCCACGAGTGGAGCCCTACGATGCCTGAGGTCGCGGCAAAATAATCCCTGCCGCGCGCTTCAACTCTCGCTGCCCATGTGATGGCCCATGTCGACCGCCCGTACGCTTTTGATCTCGGGCATGCACTGTGCCGCGTGCGCGCAGCGAGTCGAGCACGCACTTCGAGCGGTCCCGGGCGTTCACTCGGCCCGGGTCAATTTCGCGCTGTCACAAGCGTCGGTCGAACTCGACGCTCCCACGCCACTCGATGCGTTGCAGGCTGCTGTTGCCGCCGAAGGATACGGCGCGCGGCCGCTCGATGAGACGCGCCCTCTCGACGAGCCCTTCAAGCAACAAGCACGCGAAGCTCGCATTTGGCGCGTACGATTCATCGTCGCCTGCGTGTTATTGTTGCCTCAGCTCTGGGGACACACGCTGGGCATGACCGTTTGGTTTGTCCTCGCCAGCCTCATGCAAGGTTACGTCGGCGCTCCGTATCTGCTCGGCGCGTGGCGGCGACTGCTTCACCGCTCGGCCAATATGGACACGCTGATCGCGCTCGGCACGTCGGCCGCGTATCTGGCCGGGGTCGTCGCCTGGGTGCAAGGCGAGATGAGCATGTACTGGATGGACGCCGGCATGATTCTGGCCTTCATCACCTTGGGGAAATGGCTCGAAACACTCGCTCGAGGACGGTCCTCGGACGCAATTCGCTCGCTGATTGCGCTCGCCCCTGCGACAGCCACCCTACTGCGCGATGGTCAGCCTGTTACGCTTGCATTGTCGGACGTGGGGGTCGGCGAAACGCTGTTGGTGCGTCCCGGGGATCGTGTGCCGCTCGATGCGACCGTGACTCGCGGGACGAGCAGCGTCGATCAGGCGTGGCTCACTGGCGAACCGTTGAGCGTCGACAAACAACCCGGGGACGACCTATTTGCCGGGACGATCAATGGCTCCGGCTCGCTCGAGGCCCGGGTGACCCATGCGGCTGGCGACACGGCCCTGGCCCGAGTCGTTGAGTTGGTCCGTCGCGCACAGGAATCGAAAGCCCCGATCGAGCGCGTCGCCGACCGCGTGGTGGGTTGGTTCGTCCCGGTGGTGTTACTCGTGGCGTTCTTGACCGTGCTGGGTTGGTCTCTGATCGGCGGCGATTTTACCCAGGGACTCTCGGCGGCCGTGGCCGTGTTGGTGGTGGCCTGTCCATGTGCCTTGGGGCTCGCCACTCCGACGGCCGTATTGGTCGCAACAGGTCGCGGAGCCGAGCAAGGCATTCTGATCAAAGACGCCGCAGCGCTCGAAGTCGTCCCACAAATCACGACATTCATTCTGGATAAAACCGGCACGGTGACGCGCGGCGCGCCGCAGGTCGTCGAGGTTCTGCCCGCACCGGGCATCACGCACAACGAGTTACTTTCGACAGCAGCGGCGGTCGAGCAATTGAGCACGCATCCCCTGGCGAAATGTGTCGTCAGCGAGGCTCGACGAACCCTCTCGATTTTGCCTCAAGCCCGCGATTTGCATGTCATCGCTGGGAAAGGGTTGCAAGCGACTGTGATGGGGCGCGCGGTGCTTGTCGGCAATGACAAGCTACTCGTCGCTCATCAGGTGACACTCGAGCCGTTCCAAAGTGCGATCGACGCCCAGCGCGAACGAGGTGCGACACCGCTGCTCGTAGCTCGCGACGGGCAATATCTAGGGCTGATCAGCGTTGCCGACACCGTGTCGCCCGGCAGCCGTGAAGCGGTCGCGGCTCTCAAGCAACTTGGTGCACAAGTTCTGCTCCTCTCGGGCGATCATCGTCGGAGCGTCGAGGCCGTCGCGCGAGAGGTGGGCATCACGGTGGTCCACAGCGAGGTCTTGCCGGACGAGAAGCAACAAGTCGTTCGTACATTGCAAGCCCAGGGGGAAAAAGTTGCGATGGTCGGCGACGGGATCAACGACGCTCCGGCACTCGCGGCTGCTCAGGTGGGCATCGCCATGGGACACGGAGCCGACGTGGCGGTCGAAGCGGCTCAGATCGTGCTGGCCGGTCATGACCTGCGGCAACTTGTGCGGGCCGTGCAATTAGCGCGCGGCGCCTTCTGTATCATCCGTCAGAATTTGTTCTGGGCGTTCGCCTACAACATCGTGCTCATCCCGCTGGCCGCGGGTGTGTTCGTGCCGTGGCTACACTGGCGTTTGCCAAGTGCCCTGGCCGCTGCCGCGATGGCCGTTAGCAGTGTGTCGGTGGTCTTGAATAGTTTGCGGATTCGACACATCTAGTCGTGTCTGTACCTACGCCCGAGATGCGTTACAATCAGCCGCGGATATTTTCGCCCGACGCTGAGGAATGCATCATGAGTTTGCGTGTCGTTTTCACTTGCTGTCTGCTGCTCTGCTCGTCGCTCGCTTGGGCTGATGGTCCTAAGGACAATCAAATCGACGGCGTGCGACCGATTCCGCCGCTGGGCGTTGATGTGGCCGAGGCCGACCGGACCGAACTCGAGCAAGGCTTGACGAAACTTCGCGGCCAGATCGATCAGCTCCGCGCTCGAGCAGGCAAAGACAAAAAGATTGCCGAGCTCTTGCCCGACGTCGAGATCTACTACCGTGCCGTCCACGACGCACTGAAGTATCGCGAGTTTTTCGTTGCCGGTGATATCCCCAAGGGCAAGTCACTGCTGGCCGATGGTCTCCGCCGCGCCGAGCAACTCCTTGCCGGTGACGCTCCTTGGACCCGCCAGACCGGGCTCGTCGTGCGTGGCTACGTGAGCAAGCTCGACGGCACTGCACAACCCTACGGCCTCGTGATCCCCACCTCATACTCATTCGCCGGAGCAGAGCGTCATCGGCTCGACCTATGGTTTCATGGCCGCGGCGAGACACTGAGTGAAGTCAACTTTATCGATCAACGGCAAAAGCAGGCCGGGCAGATCGTCCCTCCTGATACGATCGTGTTGCATCCCTATGGGCGGTACTCGAACGCCTTTAAGTTGGCGGGCGAGGTCGACGTGCTCGAAGCGCTCGACTCGGTGCGAAGCCGCTATCGGGTCGACGACGACCGGACCGTGGTCCGTGGCTTCTCGATGGGCGGCGCGGGGGCGTGGCACATGGCCGTCCACTTTCCCGATCGCTGGGTGGCTGCCAACCCCGGGGCCGGTTTCTCCGAAACGCCCGCGTTTCTGAAAGTGTTTCAGCAGGAGCAGCTCGCCCCCTCGGCGTATGAAAAGACCCTCTGGCACATGTACGACTGCACCGATTGGGCTCGCAATCTGCTCCACTGTCCGACGGTCGCTTATAGCGGCGAACTCGATACCCAGAAGCAGGCGGCCGACATCATGGCCGAAGCCATGCAAGCACAGGGGCTCACGCTCACGCATATCATCGGCCCACAGACCAAGCATTCGATCCTGCCCGCTTCGCTCGTCGAGGTTGAAAAGCGATTGGCGACAATCGTGCATCGCGGACGTCAAGTCATGCCGCGCGACATCGACTTCACGACCTACACGCTCCGTTACAACAAGCTGGCTTGGTTGCAGATCGAGGGGCTCAAGCAGCACTGGACCTCAGCGCGGGTGCAGGCTCGGGTGATCGACAGCTCGACCGTGGATGTGAAGACCGAGAACGTCACTTCGCTCGTGCTGGCAATGCCCGCGGGTTATGCACCGCTCAAGCAAGGGAGCAACGTGCAGGTGAAAATCGACGGCAGTACGTTAGCACTACCGGGACCCGAGAGTGATCGCTCCTGGACAGCGCGGCTGACACGCTCCTCAGCCGGCTGGGACACCACGCCGCCGAGCGAAGGTATGCGCAAGCGACCGGGCTTGCAAGGGCCCATTGACGACGCGCTGCTCGACTCGTTCGTGTTCGTCCGTCCCACAGGCAAGTCGTCGCACGAGGCGGTCGATCGCTGGGTGCAAAGCGAACTGGATCACGCCATCGAGCATTGGCGCAAACAGATGCGCGGTTATGCTCGCGTCGTCGACGACACGAAGCTCGACGAGGCCACGATTGCCGCCAGCAATCTCGTGCTCTGGGGCACTCCCAGCAGCAATGCTGTGTTGGCCAAGATCGTCGACAAGCTGCCAATCGGTTGGAACGCTCAGGTCGTCAAGGTCGGTCAAAACGAGTACCCTTGCGAGCATCACGCGCCGGTGCTCGTGTACCCGAACCCGCTCAACCCGCAGCGGTACGTCGTGCTCAACAGTTCGTTCACGTATCGCGAGTACGACTACCTGAACAACGCCCGACAAGTGCCCAAGCTACCCGACTGGGCGGTGATCGACATCCGCACGCCGGCCAATAGTCGTTTCTCGGGCAAGGTCGTCGCGGCCGATTTCTTCGACGAGCAATGGCGCGTCAAGTAACTCGCCATGCGCTCCGTCTCGACTTCAAACTGAAAACCGAAAACCTCGAACCGAAATCTTTTGTCATGCGACCCCTGAGCAAAATTAGCGCCGACTGGTGGGACTACACGACTTTGGACCGCGAGCTGCTCGACGACGCGGCCCGGCTCTCGGCCGACGATCTGCTTGCCCTGTCGCGCCCGGGCTTCAAAGTCGTGTTTTACGATACGCTTGAAGACTTCTATCTGGCCGAGGCGCTCGAGTACATCACCGCTTGGCGGCAAGCCACGAGCGACAACCCCACGGGGATTTGCGGACCGATTGGGCCCACCGAGCAGTTGCCGCTCGTGGCGCGGCTGGTCAACGAGTTGAATTTGGATTTGCGCCACGCTCATTTCTGGGGCATGGACGAGTGGGTCGTCAACGGTCGTGAGGCGCCGCTCGATTTCCCGCTCAGCTTTGCCAAGGCCGACATGGATTTGTGCTTCAACCGCATTCGGCCCGAGCTACGCATGCCCAAGGAGCATTTGCATTTTCCGGGCTATGACCCTACCGAGTACATGGCCTCATGGAAGCAAGCGCGCTGCCTCGTCATGCAAGGGGGCCAAGGCGAGGTGAAGCATTGGGCCTTTAACGATCCGCCGAAGCGAGTCGGGCCCTGGAAAGACAATCCTCCGCCGCCGGCCGAGTATCGCAAGCTCACAACCCGAGTCGTCGAACTGCATCCGATGACGATCATTCAGAACGCGCGGACCAGTGGCGGCGGCGTCGTGACGAACGTACCGCAGCAAGCGATCAGCGTTGGCCCTCACGAGACGTGGCAGGCCGAGAAGGTGTCGATCTGGCATGCCGGCGCACACGACAACCCGTTCGGGCAGCGGCTCACGACGCTGATGATCTCGAAGCGTCTGCCGGACTCGTCCGTGCCGATGAGCTTGCTGGCCGACCATCCCAACGTACAGTTCAACTTCTACCGGCCGGGCATCGGCTCGTGCGACTCGGAGATGCACTAAGCATTACGTGCCGGCGGCGCCTCATGCCATTCGCAGTAGAAGTGATCGATTTGCTCATAGGCCTCGTTGGGCGTGAGCACGAAGCCGGCGCGTAAAAACGACTTGCGTGACGCGTCGTTGATTTTTTTGCAACCGGCCCACAGCTTGTTCACTTTACGAATCGTGAGCAAATGCTCGATCGATTTGATCAAAATCTGCGGCGCGTATCCCTTGCCGCGCTGGGCCGGATTCAGGTTGATGCTCACTTCGTACTCATCAGGCTGTCGCAGGTCGAAGCGTACAACACCAATCTTCTCGCCATCGCATAGTCCAACATACAAAATTCGATTGGGATCGTTGAGCACACCGGCAAACCACGGCTCGTGTTCTTCCCATGGCACGGGGTCGTTCTTGCGCATCATCTGTCTTGTGAGGGGATCGTTCCACCATTGCCAGATTTCGCGCGAATCGTCGAGGGTCCCCTCGCGTACCGTAACTTTGCCACTCATGGTAGACCAGCGCCTCGTTAGGTGAACGTATCGATCGGTTCCAACGGCGGCAGCAACTCGCGCGGGATCACGGTCGGACATTGGCTCAAAACGCTCTGAAAGCGAATGATGTCCTCGGCCCGCTCGATGTCGGCTGCGTTGCGAATCACTAAGCTCTCGAATACCAGATGCAAGGCCGCGTCGTGACGGATGAACTCCTGGTAGACGCGATGTCGATGCTCGGCATTCTTGGGGAGCATGAACAAGCTGCACATAACGACGCCGATGAAATTGTCGAGATTGCGGAGGATGCCGTCGAGCTGTACATAGCAGTTGGGGAAAAAGTACTCGCCGATCGATAGCTCGAAAACGAGTTTGTTGCGGGCAGCATAGTCGCGCAGGACCAGGTTCTGCACGGGGGCCGGGATGCGCATACCGGCAAACTCGTGATGAGTAACGTAGCCGCGGAGTCCCATCCGCTGTGGCGAAGTCGGGTTGTCGTTATTCATCGAAACCTCCGGGTTCGCTGTAATTCATTCCCACACGGCTGACCACTTTGGTCGTGATGGGCAGATAGAAGGTGCCCAGCCGCTTCTCGTCGCTCGTGTACGGGGTGAACAAACCGGTGAAGCGGACGTTGCACGACCAGCGAGTCTCACTGGTCACGTTGACGATATTGCCGTGTAACAAAATGGGCGAGAAAACCATTACTTTGCCATACGGAACGCTCACCCAAATGAACTTATCGCGATATGTATCGAATAACTGAGCGCTGCCCCCTTCGGCGGTGAGCTGCTTGAAGTTCTTGACCACCTCGCGATTGTATTGCGGGGGCAGAATGTACATGGCCTTGGTTTCAAACACGTCAACGAGCGGTAGCCAGCAGACGACTTGAAACGGCGTCTCGGCCGACCACGTGTCGGCATGAATGCCGAGCGTCGAGGTCTGGTCGTTGGGCATTTGCACCGAGAAATTGATTTTGCTCTGCATTGCCAACTCGTTGCCGACCAGCGTATCGATCGTCGATTTGGCAATCCCATAGTAGGTGGGTCGAAACCACGGCTGAGCGTTCATGCGATTGAACACGGTCAACCGCAATTCGTTGACCTTGGCGACGCCCACGTGCTCGTGGACATGGTTGAGAAAATAGCCATCGTCCTCAGGTAATGGAAGTTGCAGATGATCGCAGACGATTTTCACGACTTCGTGACGCAAGGCGTCGAGAGCCGCGCGGTTGTCGACATCACGCAAGACATAACCTTGGCGGAGAAACGTCTCGCTCAGTTGCTGGTCTTGCGGACTGGTAAAAGATTGGACGAGCGACATAGGCATTCTCATCAATAAATTCAGACACGGATCGTTTGAGGCGACACAATTAACGTTTCAGAAAGTAGCTTTCAACTTTGAGGATGGCGGCCAGGGTGTCCTCGACCTCTCTCGGGCCATATTTTTCGTTCAAGTAGAGATGAAAACAGCGATCGCGAGTGCTGATCGCGTTGGTCGTGATGAAATTATCACTGAGATACTCTTGGGCCCAAGGCCAAGTCGAAACCAAACAACCATAATGCACGCCCAGCCCAATTCCCTCGGCCATCACGGCCTCGGCAAAGGTCGACTTGTCGCAGGTGATTTTGTCGGTGTCGACAAAAATCGGGAAGTAGAACGGCGCGTGACCGTCGTGGAATGCATAGGGGGTGCAGACATTCGACTCGGCCGCCAAGCGTGGCAGCAAGGCCTTGAGGAAGGCGCGGCGTTTTTCGTTCGTGTCGGCCAAACGGCGCAGATTGGCGAGGCCGATCGCACAAGAGAGGTCGTCGGTGTTCCAATTCAAGGCCGGAAAGAATGCATAGCCCGGATTGCGTAAATCGAGGTCGGTTCTCCAAACCGGCTTGCCTCGGTCGGCATAGCTTTGCGCCAAGCGGAACAAATCATGATCCTTCGTGAAGAGCAGTCCGCTGCTCGCCCCGGCGGCGAGATTCTTGCGGTACATGGTCGAGAAGGCCGCGATATCACCGACGGTGCCAGCATAATGTCCGTTCCAAACCGCGCCGACCGCTTGGCTACAATCCTCGAGTACTTTGATGCCCCGCGTGTGGGCGGCTGCGACGATCTTATCGATCTCCAGTGGCTCGCCGGCCGCATGGATAGCCAATAAACACTTGGTGCGAGGCGTAACGCGACGGAGAAACTGCTCGACGTCGATGTTATAACTGTTCACTGCCGCGTCGGCGACGACGGGAATATGCCCTTGTTCGATAATGCAGGCCAGCGGCCCGCTGTCGGTTACGGGCGAGATGATGATCTCGCTCTGAGGTGGCAACTGCAGGGCCTTGAGCCCAACGTAGATGGCTGCCGTGCCGGCCGAGACGGCGTCGGTATAGCCACCTCCAAGAAACGTGGAGAACTCGTCGCAGAACAGCTGCTCATAATGACCCGCGTAGCCGGGGTCGTTTCCCGAGTTGCGGTAGTACCGGATCGCGTTCATCAACTCAGCCTCCTCGGCCTCGCCGAGCGCCTGACGAATAGGCATCTTGGTCGAGCGGACCTTGGGTCCGCCATAGAGGGCTAACTGTTCTTTGGCCACCATCGAGACGACTCCACCACGGTTAATACGGATCGAAGGATCAATTCACATGCACTGAATCAAAAAGCGGACGATACTCATCAAGGCTGTTCGCCACGTCTCGCAGAGCGAAGTCACCGGTCACTGCTCGCAGTCGGGCCGGGGCGAACACGAGATCAAAATCGCGGCGACTGGGCGCCGACACCAACTCGATGCGAGGTTCGATATTCAGAACGCGAGCGACGAGCTTCGCCACGTCGAGCATCGATCGGCTTCGACCGGTCGCCACGTTGAGTGGCCCATGATACGGTCGTTGCAACAACTCGACGACGATCCGGCAGACGTCTTCAACATGCACAAAGTCGCGAAGCGCTCGACCGCCCCCCGTTAGCTTGACCGTTTCACCTTGAGCCCAACGCTCGACCATGGCGCGAATGATGCTCCGCTCGTTGCGTCCCAAGCCGTAAATGCCCGGTATGCGCAGCGCGGTCACCGGACACTTCACGTCATGCGATTCGTGCAACATCCACTCGCACACCGACTTCGATAACCCATACCAACAACTGGGGCTGCGCGGGGTCGCTTCGTTGATCGGCACATGCGGCTGGTGACCGAACACGTCAGCCGAACTGAAGTAGACGAGCGACTGTACGTCGATTAGACGCAGACTTTCGATCAGATTGCGTCCCATAAGCACGTTTTGGTCGAACGTCACCGACGAATTGCCCACGTGCTTGTTCACCACGGACAGAAACACGATCTGATAGGGTTGGCGCGGCAAGGAGCTGAAGACGGATCGCACCTGCTCGATGTTCAGGAAGTCACAATCGCTTGATCCCCAGGCGAGGCACGGCAGGGCACAACGCTGAGCATATTCGACGAGTTTTCCGCCGATATAGCTATTCTTGCCGATGACGATCAGGCCGGGTGCCATGGACTGCAACAGAGCAAGTGAATCGAGAAGGGATTCTTCCAGTATTACACGACTCGCGCCGGGCAAAAGACTTTGTCGATCGAATTGACCTTAATCAAGACGTGAAGTTGCCCTGAGTCGACCGATTGGGAGGACTGCGCCGGCTATTACGATTGAGCAACGCCGCTTTGAAGGGGGGCGGCGGCCGTCAGGCTCTCGCGGACTCAGAAAGTTTGACCGAGCGCCATGATCGGCTATATTCAACTGCATAGCCTGCTGTTGGTGTTTGCTCTCGTCAAAATGGCCTGTTTCTGGCCCAAACCAGTGACAGTTCGAGGCTCGCTGAATCTCATCTCGGCTTCGTTTTTTATGGCTGTCGGACCGCATGTCACATAGTCGTATTTACTTGGATCAGGCCAGCCAAATTGCCCAAGCGATCGATGCGGACGCGATGGAGCGTCTCGCGGCGGCGTTGGCTGACTTGCGAGAGCGGCACGGGCGGCTGTTCTTTTTGGGGGTCGGCGGGAGCGCGGCCAACTGTAGTCATGCCGTCAACGACTTTCGCAAGCTCGTCGGCATCGAGACGTACTCCCCCTGTGACAATGTCTCGGAATTGACGGCTCGCACCAACGACGAGGGGTGGGAAACGATATTCGCGGCTTGGCTGCGTACCAGCCGGGCCTCGGCGAACGATGCTGTCTTTGTGCTCTCGGTCGGAGGTGGCAACGCCGAACGCAATATCAGCGTCAACTTGATTCGCGCGCTCGAAGAAGCGAAGCAGCGCGGAATGAAAATCTTCGGCATCGTCGGTCGCGACGGCGGCTACACGAAGCAGGTCGGCGACGAAGTCATCGTCGTACCGACGGTCGACCCCAAGCATGTCACGCCCCACAGCGAGGCGTTTCAGGCCGTCATTTGGCACGGACTCGTGAGTCATCCGCGTCTCCAGGCCCAAGCCACCAAATGGTAACCGGTCACGCCATGAACCGTGCGGTGTTCTTGGACCGAGATGGAGTGCTCAATCGGGCGGTCATTCGAGAAGGAAAGCCCTATCCCCCCGCGACGCTTGACGAGTTTCAACTCTACGACGATGTTGCCGAGTCATTGCGTCGCCTGAAGATCGCGGGTTTTATTCTGGTCGTTGTGACAAATCAGCCCGACGTCCGCACAGGCGTCCAACGCCACGCGATGGTCGAGGCGATGCACGAGCAATTGCGACAGTCGTTGCCGCTCGACGATATTCGTGTTTGCTACCATGTCGATGCGGATGCGTGTGAGTGCCGCAAGCCGAAGCCTGGCATGTTGTTCGCCGCCGCCCACTCGGCCGATATCGATCTGGCAGCTTCGTTCATGGTGGGCGATCGGTGGCGCGACATCGACGCGGGGCGAGCCGCTGGCTGCAAAACGATTTGGATCCAAACCGAGTACCAGGAGCGTCGGCCCGACAATGCTGACGTCAGCGTCGGCACGCTCACCGAGGCTACGAACTGGATATTGCAGAATGCCGCGCTCGTGGCGCGTGGACCGTGGGACCTCAAGTCTTACGGCGCGAATTAGTTCTGATTTCATCAAGTTTCCCGAGTTTGCCGATTTTTCCAGGTCGATAAATTTTCATTCTGCTCATTACTCGCTTTCGCGCACTACTGCGGCAAGAATGCGTAATTAGCCTAGAGGAATAACGTTGAGTTCACTTTCACGCGAACGGTTCCGCTTCGCACGGTGAGCTCATCCACAGGACAACCGTCCGGCGCGTCTTATCCATAAGGTCTGTCGCATGTCGCTGCTCAACACACTGAAGGTCAAAATCTTTACCGACAGTGCTGATCTGCCGGTTATCGAGAAGATGGCCGCCAACCCGCTCATCCAAGGATTCACGACCAATCCCACGCTCATGCGTAAGGCACAGGTCGTCGACTATCGCGAGTTTGCCAAACAAGTGCTGGCGCGAATTCATGGCCGTCCCATCTCGTTGGAAGTGCTCTGCGACGATTGGGATGAGATGGAAGCACAAGCCCGCGAGATTGCCTCTTGGGGCGAGAACGTCTACGTCAAGATTCCGATCACGAATACTCGCGGTGAGTCATGCGCGCCGCTGATCAAACGGCTCGCGGCCGATGGCGTGCAGGTCAACATTACGGCGATCATGACCCTGGCTCAGGTCGAAGCTGTGCTGCCGGCGCTCAACCCGGCCGTGCGTTGTTATATTTCGGTCTTCGCGGGTCGTGTGGCCGACACCGGTCGCGACCCGATTCCCATGATGCGACAGACGGTCGCCCTATTGGCGTCGCAGCCCAACTGGGAGTTGATCTGGGCCAGCCCTCGCGAGTTGCTCAACATCTTTCAGGCCGACGCGATCGGTTGCCATGTCATTACCGTCACGCCCGACGTGCTCGCCAAGCTGCCGCTGATTGGCAAGGATCTCGACACATACTCGCTCGAAACAGTTCACATGTTTTTCGACGATGCCCAACGGGCGGGCTACACACTCGATTGCGGCGCGCGGAGCCGTCACTAGAGCCGACCTCGCGGCGATCGACAATATTCTCAACGGGATTTGATCTCATCTTGTGAGTCAAACCGAACGACAACATGATCCCTTAACCCCTTCTAAAGCAGACGAGTCTCCATGTCACATCGCATATTGGTCACAGGCGGAGCTGGTTACGTCGGTTGCATCGCAGTCCCCAAGTTATTGGCGGCCGGTCACGAAGTTGTCGTGTTCGATCTGATGCTGTTCGGTTCCGAAGGGCTCAAGCCTCATCCGAAACTCAAGGTGGTGAAGGGGGACATTCGCGACACCGAGCACTTCGCCCGCGAGGTCAAAGGCTGCGACATCGTGTTGCATCTGGCGTGCATCTCGAACGATCCGAGCTTTGAGCTTGACTCGTCGTTGAGCGTGTCGATCAATTACGACTGCTTCGAGCCGATGGTGAAGGCCAGCAAAGCCGCCGGTGTAAAGCGGTTCATCTACGCCTCGACCTCGAGCGTCTATGGTGTCAGCGACGCGCCGGAAGTGACCGAAGAGCATCCGCTCGTGCCGCTCACCGACTACAACAAATACAAAGGAATGTGCGAGCCGATCTTGCTCCGCTACCAAGCCCCCGACTTCACGACGGTCATTATCCGACCCGCGACCGTGTGCGGCTACTCGCCTCGGATGCGCTTTGACCTGACCGTGAACATTCTCACGAACCACGCGGTGAACAAGGGCGTGATTACCGTCTTCGGCGGCTCGCAAAAACGGCCCAACATTCATATCGAAGACATCTCGGATCTCTACGTCGAGCTCATTGACATGCCTGCCGATAAGATCGCTGGCGAGACGTTCAACGCGGGCTACGAAAATCACACGGTCAGCCAACTTGCCGAAATCGCCAAGAAGATTGTCGAGCAAGAGATGCCCGAGAAAGCGCCGATCCGCATCGAAACCACCTCGTCGAATGATTTGCGGTCGTACCACGTCTCGTCCAAGAAGATCACCGAGAAGCTGGGCTATAAGCCCCGGCGAACGATTGATGATGCGGTCCGCGATTTGTGCCGAGCCTTCCGTCGCGGCGAATGGAAGAACAGCTTCGACGAGCAACACTTCAACGTCAAGCATCTCATGAAGCAGACCGAAAGGGCCGCCACTCATGCCTAATATCGCGGTGGTGACCGGCGCGGCGGGCTTCATCGGCAGCCACATGGTCGACCTGCTCATTGAACGTGGCTTCGAGGTGCGCGGCATCGACAACCTGTATGCCGGGCGGCTCGATAATCTGCGCCAGGTGCAGTCGAACCCACGCTTTCGTTTCGTGAACCAGGACATTCGACAAACGGAGGCCGATGACCCAGCCTTCACCGGTGCCCAGTACGTCTTTCACTTCGCGGGCATCGGCGATATCGTCCCTTCGATTGAAAAGCCCGTCGACTATATGTCGACCAACGTCATGGGGACGGTCAAAGCACTCGAAGCCGCAAGACACGCGGGGGTGAAGAAGTTTGTCTACGCGGCCAGCTCATCGTGCTACGGACTAGCCACCGAGTTGCCTACGAAAGAATCGACCCCCATCGACACGAAGTACCCTTACGCGCTGAGCAAGTACCAGGGCGAGCAGGCCGTGCTGCACTGGGGCAAGGTCTATCACTTGCCGGTCAACTCCGTGCGGATCTTTAATGCCTACGGGCCGCGCTCGCGCACCACCGGCGCGTACGGCGCGGTGTTCGGTGTGTTTCTGGCCCAAAAACTGGCCAACAAACCGTTTACCGTGGTGGGCGACGGCACGCAGACCCGCGACTTTGTGTTTGTCACCGACTTGGCTCGGGCGTTTCTCGCCGCGGCCGAGACCGACCGCTCGCAAGAGATTTTCAACGTAGGCGCGGGCAAGCCGCAAGCAGTCAATCGACTGGTTGAACTGCTACAAGGCCCGATCATTCATGTGCCCAAACGGCCAGGTGAGCCCGATTGCACTTGGGCTGACATCAGCAAGATTCGTTCGCAGTTGGGTTGGGAGCCGCAGGTGAGTTTCGAGCAAGGGGTGTCTGAAATGCTGCGGAACATCGACTATTGGCGACAAGCGCCCGTCTGGGACCCCGACTCGATTCGTGAGGCTACCAAGAGCTGGTTTGCCGCGCTCGAAGGAGAAGGTTCGTGAGCAGCGAAACGCCTAACTACCGTCGCAAGATCAAGACTCGCGAAGAATTGGTTGCCGAGATCGGCCCGCGCCCTCGGCCCCAGTCGGTCATCATGTGCCACGGCACATTCGATATCGTCCACCCTGGACATATCCGCCACCTGATGTACGCCAAGAGCAAAGCCGACAAGCTCATCGTCAGCCTGACCTGCGACGCGCACATCCAAAAGGCCAACTTGCGTCCCTACGTGCCGCAGCAATTGCGGGCGATGAACCTCGCGGCGCTCGAAGTCGTCGACTATGTCGTCATCGACGACAACCCCACGCCACTCGACAACTTGAAGTTCATTCAGCCCGACTATTTTGCCAAAGGCTATGAGTACAACGCGGCGGGCATTCATCCCAAGACGGCGCAAGAACTCGCGGTGCTCGAAAGTTACGGCGGAGAAATCATCTTCACGCCCGGTGACGTGATCTATTCGTCATCGGCGGTCATCGAAGCCTCGCCTCCCGATCTATCGGCCGACAAGTTGCACGTGCTGATGGAGTCGGAGTCGGTCACGTTCGACGATCTGCGTCGCACACTGGCGACATTCCCCGGTTTGCGCGTTCACGTGTTGGGTGACACGATTGTCGACTCGTACACGTTTTGCTCCCCCACGGGCGGTGTCGGCAAAACGCCCACCATGAGCCTGAAGTTCGAGAATCAGGTCGACTACTCAGGTGGCGCGGCGATCGTTGCCAAGCATCTGCGCCGCGCGGGGGCCGAGGTGACTTTTTCGACCGTGCTCGGAGACGATCCCTTCAAAGACTTTGTCCTAAACGACCTGCAAGACGCCGGGGTCAAGGCGTTGCCGATTGTCGATCGTACCCGCCCTACGATTCAGAAGAACGTCTTCATCGCTGGCGGCTATCGAATGCTCAAGGTCGACAAGCTCGACAACCGACCGATTTCGGACAAGATTCTCGCGACGCTCAAGGCTCAGGTTACGAACGAGCCGGCCGATATTGTCGTCTTCAGCGATTTTCGTCACGGGCTGTTCAATCGTCAGAGCGTGAGTGAGTTGACCGAATCGATTCCCGATCACGTACTCAAAGTGGCCGACAGTCAAGTGGCGAGCCGCTGGGGTAATATCCTCGACTTCCGTGGGTTCGACCTGATCACCCCGAACGAACGTGAAGCTCGTTTCGCGCTCGGCGATCAGGATTCGACCGTCCGGCCATTGGCGCTGGAACTTTACAAACGAGCCGAGTGCAAGTTTCTTATCCTTAAGATGGGCGATCGTGGGCTGATCACGTACCGCGCGCCCAATAGCGAAGTCCGATCGTTCTTCACGGTCGACTCGTTTGTCGATCGCTTGGTCGATCCCGTTGGTGCTGGCGATGCACTGCTGTCGTACGCAACTCTCGGGCTGGCCGCGTCCCGCTCATGCGTTATCGCTTCGATACTCGGCAGCATGAGTGCCGCGATCGCTTGCGAGCACGAGGGTAACTCTCCCGTCGCACCTGAACAAGTTTTGAATAAACTGCGCACCGTCGAAAAGCAGGTCAACTACGAATGAGACTCGCGATCGTCGGGCTCGGCAATCAAGGACGCAAGCGACAGCAGGTCGCTCAGTCGGACGTCGTCACGACGGTCGACCCCGTTGCGCCCTTGGCTGAGTATCGTCGGATCGAAGACGTGCCCCTAGACCGTTATGATGCGGCCTGCCTCTGCACACCCGACGACGCTAAAGTTGAATGCCTTCGCTATTTACTCGCTCACGGGAAGCACGTACTGGTCGAGAAACCGCTGTTGGCCAGTGAGGCCGAGTTCGACGATCTGAGCGAACTCGTGCGTCGCAATCGAGTCACGCTCTACACGGCTTACAACCATCGCTTTGAACCGCATCTCGTGCGGGTTCGCGAGCACTTGCAACGTGGTGTGCTGGGGAAAGTCTATTTGCTGCGGATGTTTTATGGCAACGGCACGGCTCGCGATGTGCGCAACTCAGCTTGGCGCGATCAAGGCGGGGGCGTGCTAACCGATATCGGCTCGCATCTACTCGACCTCGTCGACTTCTTTGGACTGGGGCTCGCAGGTCGCGCGCTCATGCCTTGGAGCATCGACCGCTTTGAGAACCGCGCGCCCGACCATGTGCTGTTCGGCTCGAAAGAGCCGAGCCCGCAATTGATCTTCGAGGCCACGATGGTCTCGTGGCGCAATACCTTCCAGCTCGATTTGTTCGGCGAACTGGGCAGCATGCACGTGCATTGTTTGTGCAAATGGGGACCCAGTACCTGGACGCTTCGCAAGCGCGTGTTGCCTAGCGGTCGACCGTTGGAAGAGTCAGAAACGATCGAGTGTGCCGACCCGACTTGGCAGCTTGAATACGATCACTTTCTGCGTCTGTGCGAACGGGGCGAGTCCAATATTGCCACCGATCGAGTCATTCACTCCGCACTGCGACAGCTGGCTGCGGCACATGAAGGGGCGACAACATGATCGGCGTTGCCGGCCTCTCGCACCTGGGCATTAACACCGCCGCGGCTTTTGCCGCGCACGGCTTCGACGTCGTGGCGTATGACGACCGCGCCGAGATCGTCTCGCCACTCCAGTCTGGTCAAACGGCCTTCTTCGAGCCCGGCCTCGCCGAGTTACTCTCTGCAAATGCCACGCGATTGAAACCGACGACCGGCATCGAGCCGCTCCGCCAATGCGACGTGGTCGTGTTCGCCTTGGATATCGCCACCGACGACCGTGGCCAGAGCGATACGACCGCACTGGAGCAGTTGATCGAGTCGGTCATGGCTCGCGCGGCCAACGATCAAACCGTCTACGTCTTGTTGAGCCAAGTAACTCCAGGCTTCACCCGCCAGCTCGCCGATCGTTACCGAGCCAAGACGCCGCTGTGGTTCTACCAGGTTGAAACGCTGATCTTCGGCAACGCCGTCGAACGGGCTATGAAGCCCGAGCGGTATATGGTCGGATGTCTTGATCCGCAACAATCTCTTCCCGCAGCTTTCGCCCGGTTGTTGCATGCGTTCAACTGCCCGATATTGCCGATGCGATACGAGAGTGCCGAATTGGCGAAGATCTCGATCAACATGTATCTCACCTCGTCGGTCAGTGTCACGAACATGCTTGCTGAGGTGTGCGAGGGGGTGGGCGCCGACTGGTCGGAAATAGCCCCAGCCTTGCGTCTCGATCGGCGCATTGGTCCCTACGCTTATTTAAGTCCCGGGCTGGGCATAGCCGGAGGGAACTTGGAGCGCGATTGGGCCACGATCAGTCGCCTCTCATCTGAACATGGCGCTGATGCGAGCATCGTCGAGGCATGGCGGATCAACAGTCGTCATCGCCGCGATTGGGTGCTTGGCGAACTTCACGATCGTGTCTTGCGTAATAATCCGGCCGCCACGCTGGCCCTCTGGGGCATTGCTTATAAAGCCGACACGACCTCGATCAAGAATTCACCGGCCGTCGATTTGATTCTCGCCCTGCGGCATGTCTCGCTGAAGGCATACGACCCACAAGCGACACTGACCGACGCACCGCATTGCACTCAGGTGCGCTCGGCGCTCGATGCCTGCTCAGGAGCCGCGGCGCTCGCGATTGTCACCCCTTGGAAAGAGTTCTCACAGCTCGACCCGCTCGCCATTCGCGAGCGACTCGCGGGCCGCACGGTGATCGATCCCTACGGCGTGCTCGACGGCGCGCGTTGCGAGTCAGTCGGACTCGACTACTACCGCTTAGGTTGCGCCCCTCGACGAGGAACCACATGATAATGCATCACCACACCGCGCCGCAAAATCCCCAACGGGTCGTCGTCCTCGGCGGCTCAGGGTTCGTCGGCCGAGCCATCGTGCGGCAACTCGCCGCGCACAAGCTCGATCATCTTTCGCTCGCCTCAGCGGATCTCGACTTATGCCAAGTCGAGGCCGTCGAACAACTCGCTCAAATCCTCAAACCGACCGACGCGCTCGTGTTTGTCTCGGCCCTGGCACCATCGCGCGGTCGAGATATTGCCACGCTGATGCGCAATATGTCGATGGCCCAACATGTCTGCCAGTCGATCGAGAAGGCCCCGGTCAATCATGTCGTCTACATTGGCTCCGACGCCGTGTATAGCGACAACGACTCGTTGATCCGCAGTGACTCGCCGTGCCATCCGGCCAGTTATCACGGCGTGATGCATCTGGCCCGCGAGGTCATGCTGACCACCACGCTGCAGAAGCCGGGCATTCCGTTGGCCTTGTTGCGGCCGAGTGTCATCTACGGAGCCGGTGACCCGCATAACAGTTACGGCCCGAATCGTTTTGTCCGCACGGCTCGCAAAGACGGAAAAGTTGCACTATTTGGCGGAGGCGAAGAGCAGCGCGACCACATTCATGTAGACGATGTGGCTCGTGTGGTGATCGAGGCTCTGCTGCACCGAAGTGCCGGCGTGCTTAATGTCGCCACAGGCAAGAGCGTCTCGTTTTTCGACGCCACGACGATTGTTGCCCGACTCGTGGGCAAATCGGTTGAAATCGTACCGTCACCGCGTGCCAACCCGATCACGCACCGCCACTTTGACGTGAGCGATCGCTGGCGGGCTTTCCCGAATGTGCAGCCGGTCGATTTGGAGACCGGATTGCGACAAATGCTGGCCGAAGAGAAGTAAGTCAAACGACGCAGCCCCTTTTGAGATCGATATGCTATGAGCCCCAACCCCATGCCCTCATTTGACCTCGCCGCGAGCCGTGAGCGCTGCCGGCGCTACCGACTGCGGATCCTCGAATTGTCGCAAAAGGTTACGGCCCTGCACGGCGCCGGTGCCTTCTCGTGCCTCGAGATGGTCGACGTCGTATATCACGCCCTGATGCGCTGTGGCGGCGATGGCCAGTACGTCGACTCGTTCATTTTGTCCAAAGGGCACGGCTCGCTGGCTCAGTATGTCGTGCTCGAAAAACTCGGCATCCTACCCAAGGAAGAACTCGATCGGTTCTGCCAAGCCGGTGGCATTTTGGGGACGCATCCGGACATTGGCCTGCCGGGCATTGAAGCTTCGACCGGCTCGCTCGGGCACGGCTTGCCACTCGCGCTCGGCATGGCCCTGCACGACAAAGTGTTCAACGTGGATCGACGCACGTTTGTCGTGCAAAGCGATGGCGAGTTGCAAGAGGGCTCGGTTTGGGAAGGCCTGATGCTCGCCCCCTCGTGGAAGCTCAATAATCTGGTCGCATTTGTCGACCTGAACGACTTTCAATCGCTGGGGCGGACCAGCGAGGTGCTACCGAATTTTTATCCGATCGTCGATAAGATCAAGGCCTTCGGTTGGGAGACGGCCGAGATCGACGGTCACGACCCGCAAGCGGTTTATGACGCAGTCAATCGCCGTAGTGGAGAGCGTCCGATGTTCGTTATTGGGCGCACGACCAAGGGTAAGGGGGTGAGCTACATGGAGAACGTGCCCATTTGGCACTATCGTTCGCCGAACCCAGCCGAGTATCAGCAAGCCGTCAACGAACTGGGGGGCAACTAATCATGCGCGACACATTCTCTCGCACGTTGTACGACATTGCCAAGGCACGCCCCAAGGTGTTCATCGTGGTGGCTGACATCTCACCGGCCGGCAGCATGGCTAAGTTCCGTGAGGATTTTCCCGATCGGTTTTACAATGTCGGCGTGGCCGAGCAATCGATGATTGGCGCGTGTGCCGGACTGGCAATGCGCGGCTGCAAGGCCTTCGCCTACTCGATCGCGACGTTCTCGCTGTATCGGCCGTTCGAGCAAATTCGCGTCGACCTGTGTTACCAGAATCTGCCGGTAACCGTGGTCGGGATTGGTGGCGGTTTGGCCTACTCGACCCTCGGTGGCACACATCACGCACAAGAGGACATTGCCATCATGGGCGGACTCCCCAACATGAGCATCCTCGCCCCGTGTGACCCACTTGAAACGGTCGCCGCCGCCTGGGCGTGTGCCGATCATCCGGGGCCCACGTATTTGCGATTGGGCAAAGCGGGTGAACCGACCCTCACGGCCGACGCGGTCGAGCCATTCACCTTTGGCAAGATTCGTCTGATCAAGCCGGGCAGCGATATCGCGTTTCTGTCGTATGGGCCGATCATGAAAATGACCAGTGAGATTGCGACCCGCGTCGAGAAAGAGTTGAAGCAATCTGCGGCTCTGTACTCGGTCCCCACGATCAAGCCGCTCGACTCGGCGCGGCTCCGCGAGATTTATCAGAAGTATTCACGCGTCGTGATCATCGAGGAGCACAGCGAGCGAGCCGGTTTGGCGGCCCAAGCCAAGGCGCTGGCCTATGAGTATCGCGCCACATGCGACTTGGTCACGTTCTCGCTCAAAGACGAGTTCATTCACGTCTTCGGCACGCCACAAGACCTGTGGAAGGCTCATGGCATTGATGCCGAAACCGTATTCCAGACGATCGCGCGGAGGTAAGTGCGTCATGGCTGAAATCAATCTGATGGATCAATATCCGCAGTCAAAACGCGCGGTCGAGCAGCGTAGCGAGGCGGTATCGGACGAGGTGCGGCGGATCTCGCGTCTGTACGGCAAAGACTATTTCGATGGCGACCGCTTATACGGCTACGGTGGCTACAACTACCATCCCCGTTTTTGGCAAGCGACCGTCAAGCGATTTCGTGACCACTACCAACTCAAGTCCGACGCACGTATTCTCGACATTGGTTGTGCCAAGGGGTTCATGCTTCACGACTTCAAGGAATTGATGCCCGCGGCTACGGTCGCCGGACTCGATATTTCTGACTATGCGATTGCGAATTGCCTGGAGGATATGCAGTCGTACTTGCGAGTGGGGAGCGCTCATGAGTTGCCCTACGAGTCGAAATCGTTCGATTTGGTCACGGCGATCAACACGATTCACAACCTGCCGCTCGATGAGTGCAAGCAATCACTGCGAGAGATTCAACGCGTGTCGCGCGGCAACTCGTTTGTGATGGTCGATGCCTATCGCACGCCGACGGAAAAAGCCCGACTAGAGAGTTGGATCGTCACGTGCAAGACGTACATGAGCACCGACGAATGGCAGCAGTTGTTCCAAGAGGTGGGCTACACCGGCGACTGCTGGTGGTTTTTAATGCCAGATTAATGGGTTGAGTAGAATCGAAATCGATTGAGAACGAGTGACGCATGAAGAAAACAGCATTGGTCATTGGCGGTGGATTTGCTGGCTGCGCGGCGGCCCATCAGTTGGTCTTACAAGGCGGCTGGGATGTTACGCTGGTCGAGGCCGCTCCGTTCCTGGGTGCCGGAGTGCGTACGCAATGGTACGGCGGGCACCCACACACGTTTGGCCCGCGTCACTTTCTGACGGAAGACGAGCGGCTGTTTCACTTCCTGAACAAGTATGTGCCGTTGCGACCACTCAAGCACGTATTTCTGACCTACGTCGAGCGTGATCAGGAGTTCTACAACTTCCCGATGCACGTCGACGACATCGAACGGATGCCTGATCGAGATCAAATCAAGCGCGAGTTGGCGGCCGCGACGACGGGCGAGGCTTCGGCCAATCTCGAAGATTACTGGCTGGGCTCAGTGGGGCCAACGCTCTATGAGAAGTTTGGCAAGTATTACAATAAGAAAATGTGGCTCGTCGACAGCAATAAAGAACTCGATGATGCTGTGCCGGCCTGGACCAGTAAGGGCGCGTTGCTACATACCGGTGCGCGGGCCAGCTTTACCGACCGCATCACAGCCTACCCCTATGCGGCCAACGGCTATGACGATTACTTCGGCATCTCGACGGCCGATGTCAAGGTTCATCTGGCCACGAAGATCGAGCAGTACGACATTCCCCAACGTCGCGTGAAGCTCAAGGGTGAATGGCAAACTTACGACGTGATCATCAACACGATCGCACCGGACATTCTGTTCGAGTATTGCTACGGCGAACTGCGATTCGTCGGGCTCGACTTCCACCCGATCGTGCTGCCGATGGAGCAATGCTTTCCGGATGATGTGTTCTTCTTGTACTACTCGGGCCAGGAAAAGTACAAACGAATCGTCGAGTACAAAAAGTTCACGCAGCACAAATCGCCGACGACACTCATCGGCATCGAGTTCCCCTCGATGAACGGAAAGCACTATGCCATGCCGATCAAGAGCGAGCGGGCCTTGGCCAAGAAGTATTTCGACCTGATGCCTGAGCGGGTATTTTCGATCGGCCGGGCAGGCAGCTACCGGTACATCGACATCGACGACTGCATTGCCCAAGCCTTTGACATCGCCGAGAAGCTCAAGTGATTGTCAACGGCCAGCCACTGCAAGATCTGATTCCTCAGATCCCGGTCGAAGAGCGGGCGGGATTTGCGCGCGCGGTGCTTAGCCAAGTCTGCCCGGCGTTGGTGCAGGCGTTTGCTTCGCTGGACCCTGATGCGTGTGCCCGTACGGTGTTGTTTTTGTCGATCGTGGCGCATAGTCGTGAAATCCGATTAGCCGCGGCCGCTCGTCACTCGGGCTGGCTACCGATACTGGTGACTTCAACTCAGCCACGATTTAATGTCAGCGAGCATTTTCAGGTCGCACAGGTCGTACCGCATCAGTTGTTGCTATTGCTCGTGCAATGGTTGTTTCCTGGCCCGATCGTGCATTTGTTCACGCCGTTTGGCGACCAGGCCGCCCCTTTTCTGACGTACAAAACCAAGCCCGTGATTCTCGACATTTACGACCCGTGCAGCGAGTTCAAGAACGAACCGATGCAACGACACATGCTCGAGCGCTGGTGCATTGGTAATGCCGACGGCTTCGTTTACCGCGATCTTCGCATCCGCTATCTCATTCGACAGCGGGGCTATGAGAGGCCGCGTCGCAGTATTTTCCTCCACGATCCATTGTGGAGATTGCCCGAGGGAATAGAACCCCATCGGGAACCTCACACGCCGGGTGATATTCATGTCGTCAGCATCGGTTGGGTTGGCGGCGGCGATTGCAGTATGCTTCGAATCTTTCAAATTCTGTGTGCGCATCAAATTCACGTGCACACCTACTTCAATTTGCATCAGTTTCAGGGACATCCCGACGCGACGGACTACTATCGCCTGCAACAAATGACTCCGTACTTTCATATCGAAGATCAAGTCTACGACGATGATTATTGGCGCATGCTCGTGCGTTACGATTTTGGCACGGCCGTCACGGACAGGCTCGCAATGGGAGAGCCATTCGACAATATCTCGCCTGAGGCAATCTCGGGCTGTGGCTCATCACGCGTGGCTGATTTTCTCTCCGCCGGCATTGGTGTCATTCATCACCCTGGTCAGCGTTTTCAGCACTCATTGGCTCGTCGTTATGGTGCTGGCGTCGTGAACGCCGATGCGCAATTCTTGCGCGATCCGCGAAGCGTGCTGCAACGTGCCATGAACAACCCGCTGGAATACTCGCTCGACCGTTTTTCATGTGTCGATATTCAGGGAGTGTCCAAACGTCTGGGCGAATTTTACCGATGTATTTCAAATCCCGTGTCACAAGCAGCGCGGCTAGATGTCGCTGAAATCTCCTAGACCTGCAAAAACCCTTTCATTACCGGAGTTCTCATGAACGGTTCACCCACGTCTGACGCATTGCCGAACCGCTGGTTTGCGGCCGAAGGGGTCGACTTTGTCAACTTGGGCGATGTTAAGGCCTTCATGCTCGCCGCCGACAATCTCTATCGCATCTCGGTCCCTGAGGCGTGCAAGCGGTTTCCGATCGATGGCTTTTATCGCGAAGTGGCGAGTCGCGGTTATGCACGCAGTCCCGTGTCGTTCGAGAATCTGGAACGGGTCAACTCCGCGCGTCATGGGCTCTATCTGATCCTTTGGCACATGATCCGGCACGGGATGAGCGTCGATTTTTTTGACGTGGGGGCGTTCGTGGGCGATGTCGGCATGCGTTACGCCAATTTCTTCCGCACCCTCGGGCACGCCGGCCGGGTGTTTTGCTTCGATCCATCGGTCTCGGGTGAACTGATTCCCTACAACATTCAAGTGAATGGGTTGGAGCGATGGGTGCAGTGGATACCTCAAGCGGTCTCCGATTTCGATGGCTTTCTGACATTCTATCAACGACCAGAACACAGCGACTCGTCGTCGGCTAGCATCGGATCGCAAGCCAATACGATCGTCAAATCGGGCCGACTGTCGACCTTCATGCGCGAGCAAAATGTGCGCAGTGCGTTTATCAAGCTCGATACCGAAAACCTGGAACGGCGAATTGTCGCCGATGTTTTGCAGAGCGGCGTGAATTATCCACACGCCTTTGCGATCGAGTTTCATGCGGCCCAGCAAGACATGCAGCAACTCTTCGCCGAATTGCTCAAGACGTATGCGCTGTTCGACGTGGGGTATATTCCGCATCCGTTTGTGTTCAACCGGATTACGCCGCAGAATTATGTGCAAACGATCCAGGAAGTGGCGCGTCGTCCGTGGGGCTATACTGACGTGGTGGCCATTTCGGCTCAGATGCCAAATCTGCCCAATTTGTGCGATCAACTCGGTTCGCTCGCTCCCGAGCCGATGGCGTACTCGCTGTACTTAGATTGATAATCTGCGAATAAATGCAGAAATAGATATTTATCACTTCATCACGAGCACAATTAGAACTCGATTCGGAGACGACTAAGATTATGACCGATTTCATTGATACGACAGCAATCCTCCGTCTAGGTCAAGAGCCCTGGGTTGAACTAGCTAATGCTCAGCAGTTGGCTAATTGGAGCAAAGAAGACGAAATTATCTACAATCAAGGGAACCGTGTATCGCAAAAGTTAATGTTTTATGTGAACGCTTATGACTTCATCTCTTCCCTCGAAGTGGCCGGCGATTATTTCGAGTTCGGCTGCCACCGCTGTCGCACGTTTCGTATGGCGCTCACCGAAGCGCGGCGGCACCAACTCAACGCGATGCAATTCTACGCCTTCGACAGCTTCGAGGGGCTCCCGGAACCGGAGTTGCCCACGGGCGTAACCGGCTACGTGCGCGGGGCGCTGTCTACCTCCGAAGAAAGCTTCATGTCGTTGATTCGCGCGCACGGCATTTATGTCGACCAGGTGCATACGGTCAAAGGCTTTTATCAAGATAGCCTGACCACCGACTTGCAACAGAAAATGCTCGCGCAGGGGGTCAAGGCGTCGCTCATCAATATCGACTGCGACTTTTATGAGTCGGCGGCGCCGGTGTTCAACTTCATCGAGCCGTTCTTGCAAGAAGGGACAATCGTCTATCTCGACGAATATTTTGTCGGCTACAAAGGCTCGCCGGTGACTGGGCCCGCGAAGGCTTTCCGCGAGTTCGAGAAAAAGAGCCGTTTCAAGTTCGAGCCACACATGCAAGTTGGCTGGTGGGGACGCACGTTTGTAACCTACCTGGACTCATAACGCAGCCGAGTTGGCTGTACGTATTCGATTCGTTAGACCAACGATTTGTGGTAGATAAGGTTATCGCCCGGCGACAAGAAGCAGGTGATGCTCTTGATGCTGATCGCTTGGCAGGTGTTTGCCTTGCGTGGCGAGACCGGCATGCGAAAGTCGGTTGGCGAGTCTTCCTCGGCCGCGAGTTGGGAACGGTCGTGCTCTGAATTGGAGTTGATCCTGGCGGGCATTTCGAGAAGAGCCCGTTTGGGCCGAGCGTGTTCCAGCGGACGCTTATATTTCTCTTGACGGCCGCTAGGGATTGAATTCTGATAAGCATTGTCGAATGCGTTTATTCCCTCCCACCCTCGGCATCCTCTGCCATGACGTTGTTCGTTCGACTCAACTTGGTTTGGATGACGGGCTGTGCATGGCTTTTTGCAGTGCCGTTGAGCGCGGCCGAACCGGTCGATTATCTCCGCGACATCAAACCGCTGCTGACGAAACACTGTCTGGCGTGCCATAGCCCGGTGCGGCAAAAGGGTTCGTTCCGGCTCGACACGGCCGCGGGACTGATTCGCGGCGGTGAGTCGGGCCCGGCTGTCACGCCCGGCAACAGCGCCGAGAGCCGACTGATTCACGCCCTGACCGGGACTCACGAT
>CAYLYE010000066.1:0-27380 GCA_964387325.1 uncultured Planctomycetaceae bacterium | reverse complement strand
CATTCCTCTACCTATTTCAACGCTCAGATGAGCCAAGATTTCCGTGAGGGGCACAACTTATGCAAAGTGGTTTTCGTTTCACCCGGCGGCGAGTCGCTTGTATCTGACGCTGATATCGAACGTGGTGGAGTGCTCTAGCAGACTCTTGAATGGGCGATGGAGGCTTCTGAAGCTCACTTCAGTGTGTCCTTTTGCCAGCTCGATTGGTCTTCTTGAACGGTCATGTTCAAACGCCATGGCCGTTGATTCTCGATCGACCAACGACGTCGCTGATTCACGACGTAGCCGATCACCATCCCCGTGATCGCCATCACGTACTTACCGTTACGACATGGGGGGGTAGTATTTGACGTCGGTGATCGACAGGTATAGCCGCTCTTTCTTTAGTAGGCGGCTGTCGAACACCGTGGAGAGAAGGCTTTGTGTACAAGGCGATGGAACCCTATCGACCCCCGCCAGGCTAAGCGAGGGCAGCCTGCCGGCAGCGTGGGCTGTTGTCACGCCTTTGGATTGACTCAACTGGGATCCGAACTCTGATCGCTGAGAGCCTTTAATTGATACCGAAGGGTATTCCCGCCAACCTTTTCAATGTGAATATGGAGCGGCTTCAATTTGTCATTCAGTCGGCTTAATCCAGTGGCAAACCGACCCCGCGCTTTGAGTGGTAACACATTGGGAGGTTCGTTCCACAATTTTTCGATAGCATGGTCTCTTGAAACAGGGTGTCCCCGGAAGTACAGCATGAACATGCGAAAATTCTCATCGCTCAATGTTTGCGTTGGGTAGCCGTCTCTACTGACTCGTTGAAAGTCAGGCTCGACTGTAATTCCGAGTGGACCTTTCTCGATCTTGGCGTCCAATGCAGTGTCCACACCGGGTGAGTCCGATGTGACTTCCTCGCCGGATCCCTCCGTCAACAATAATGCGACTGGCAAAATCTCCCAAACGATTGACTTCCACTTCGTGATCAAGATGCGATCTTCATCCCAGAGAGGGTTCATGCGGTCTTTCGCCCAGGGAAAGAATTTCTCAATGTCATTCAGCAGTTGATCGGCTAATAAGAAGTGAGGGGTAGCGTTTTCTTCATCCTGCTTCATGAGGTCATCCACGCTCACTGAATAATCAGCGCCCAACAGCCTTCCTGATCGCTCCAGCCCTGTGGCGTACACCAACAGGCCCAAACCCAATGGGGCGGCAAACTGTCGATCGATACCTCGATAGAGCTCATCAACACGATCGAAAAATGTAAGCCACTCTTGCCCGACCAGCGGGGATCTCTGAAGCAGCCGGCGTTCCCAGGCAAATTCGAATTCCTGGTCGCTAGGGGGCAGGTTCCTGTCACGTAGTGTTGAATAACCTGCGGCCCCGAGCTGTTGACGCAACTGCTCAACTGCTGTCCGAAATGAGGATTCCAAACGCTCCAGCCGCTTACGTCGGTCGTCACTCCAGGACGTCCATGCGGCCTTACACCGATCGAGGATTGTCTGAACTCGGAAAATTGCGTTGGCAAGACCGAGGTGATTCGGGGTGCCGATCACGTTTGAGTCAGTTTCGTCGTATAGGCACCAAGTACTGCTCGCATAATGCAGCAGTAGCTGAAGACTGGTTCCCAGCCGGTACAGGTCTTGGGCAAGTCGTTGTTCTTCATGGGAAATCTTTGTTGTCTCAGCCATCTGCGTGCTCCTCAGGTCCAGGCTAGCCTATTTCAGCTGCCATCTTGATCGCAGCGGAGAGATTTCGTTCAGCATAGACTTGCGTCACGTCAGCTCGGGCATGCCCCAACGCAACCTGGGCGGCCTCCAATCCATACTGCTTGCGAATCTCCGTCGCTCGAGCGTGTCGAATTTGCAGTGGGTACCAACGAGGGATTTGATCCTCTTTGGAGAGACTACGATTCACACGAGCGATGCCGTACTCGATGGCCCGACGATATGCATCGACATCATAATGGTCCCGCTTGGCTCTCAGGGGCGATCGCTTGCGACGTCGCTTCGCCTGCGACGGTGTTATGGGGGTCTTCCGTTCTTGCCGTCGCCGTCGGTTCCGCTCCAGTTCGGCATCCATGGGGCTGAACAAGAACCCTTGCGGATGTCGTTCAAGGTATGGCTTCAGCAGTTCTTGAACCTTCGGCCCGAGCGGAATCTGCCGTTTCAGTCCTCGCCATTCGTTCTTGTGGCGAGCCAACTCCAGAACCCAAACCCTGCTTGACCGGTCAATGTCCTCGGCCCGCAGCTGCACAACTTCGCAAGGGCGCATGGCGGTAAGGTATTGAACCTGAATCATCGTGGCCACGGGCGACGAGACAAGCGGCAAGACGGGCGTTACATGCTCCCAGGCCACCGGCCGAACAGGCTCGGTCTCGTGAGCTGTGGTGCGGCCTTGCAGCAGTCCGTTCACCGACCGCAGGCCTTCCAGAACGTGAGAAGGCACCAACTCTTCTGACACCGCCCACTTGAATATCCGCTTGATGCGATTCACGCGATGGTTGGTCACGCGGCGAGACAACTTTTCCTGATCGACCATGTGTTGGCGTACGCTCTTCAAAGAGAGTGGCCCAAAGTCCTTGGCCAGAGTACTACCGAAGAGCTTTCTCAGCGGTCGAGCGGCGTACTTCATCTCGACGAACTCCTTCGTCGGTTTCCCAGCCACGGAATAGTGGGCTTCGGCGAAGAGGCGGTAAGCGTGAACCATCTCGTTGATCGTCAAGTCACGGTTTGCTCGCTGGAGCGATCCGGCTGACGATGACGCCTGTTGGCCGGCGGCATTTTCAGCCAGTAGACGATGGTATTTTTCCCAGCTCTCAGGGCTACTGTATCGCCCCAGGTAAACGTCGTGTCCGTTGAGCCGAACGACAGCGAGGTTCTTCGGCTTGAAGTGTCGATATTTGGGTGGTCGGATAGGCATGAACCCGAGGCTCCTCGAAAAAGTAGTACCGGTACTACTCGTTTTGAGAACTTCAGGCCGCACTGCCGACCATCGACAGGTGTCTTAAGAACAGACTCGGCAAGAACTTAACTAAAGTACACCCCAGAGGGCTCGAACCTCTAACCTTCGGTTCCGTAGACCGATGCTCTATCCAATTGAGCTAGGGGTGCATCTGCACTCTTGCTTGACTCACCGACGATCCATCCGAGTTCACTCAAGAGACTCGTTAAAATAGCAGGTCTCCCGCCCCCTTTCAAGCCGTCCGAAAGTGCATTGAACCGTCCGCTACGACCGGATCTAACGATCATTCGGACAGAATTCTCGCACGCCGAAAAACTCGCCTCGCCCGTTGGTGACGGATGCCGAGTTTTTCGACGAAACACGGCCCGGCGAACCGCTGTCGCCAGTCTCCTGCCCTCGTGTTATGCTCTGCGGGCACATCAACGAATCGTCATCCGATCCGAGGTAGAGCCGATGAGCCAAGCAGATTCAAGCCAGCCGACCCCGATGAACAACGAAGACGCCGCGGCACGCGAGTGGCTGCAGAATGTCTACCAGGGGGACAACGCTCGACAGTTAACGCCGCGCGCGGTGATCACGGGCATGTGCATCGGCGGCATCATGTCGATCTCGAATTTGTATGTGGGCTTGAAGACCGGCTGGGGACTGGGGGTCACGATCACCGCCTGCATTATTGCCTACGCGGTGTTCAAGGCGCTCGAAGCGGTTGTGCCCGCGTATCGGAAGGACCATTTCTCGATCCTTGAAAACTACACGATGAGCAGCGCTGCCAGCGCAGCCGGGTACATGTCGAGTGCCGGACTCGTCTCGGCGTTGCCAGCGCTCTATTTGACCACAGGTCGGATGTTGACCTGGTGGGAAATCATGGTGTGGCTTGGCGCCGTGTCAACGCTAGGGGTGTTCATGGCCATCCCGCTTAAACGGCAATTGATCAACATTGACCAATTGCCATTTCCCTCGGGCATCGCGACAGCCGAAACGCTGCGGAGTATGCACAGTGAAGGAGGCGAGGCGGTACAAAAGGCCCGCTCGTTGTTCTTCGCCGGTATCGGTGGCGCCGCACTGGCCTTCTGGCGCGACGGCTTTGGCGCCATTGGCGCGCTTAAGAACTTTGCCTTTCCTCATGAGTTTGTGCTCCTACCTGGGCTGCCGGCAGGAGCCACGCTACTGAAGAAATATACGTTCGGCTGGGAAGGTTCAATGATCATGATCGCCGCTGGAGCGATCATGGGCATTCGAGTCGGTGTGTCGATGCTGGTCGGATCAATAATCTGCTACGGCATTATTGCCCCCATCTTGATCGAAAAGGGGATCGTCCCTGAAGGGGGTGGATATCGCGAAATCGTCAAATGGATCCTCTGGCCATCAACATCGATGATGGTTGCGTCAGGGTTGCTTGCCTTTGCATTAAAATGGCGCACCGTGCTCCGCGCCTTTGGCGGACTACTGTCGGTGTTCGGCGGTTCGAATAAAAACAACGACGACCCGTTGGCACATGTGGAAGTGCCCGGATCGTGGTTCATTACGGGCACGTTTCTCTCGGGCCTCGTGTGTGTAGTTTTCGGCCACATCTTCTTCGAGATCACGTGGTGGATGGGGATCCTGGCCGTGATGGTCACTTTTCTGCTGTCGATTGTAGCCGCCCGCGCCACAGGCGAGACCGACATCACGCCCATCGGCGCGATGGGTAAAATCACGCAGTTGATGTACGGAGTCATTGCGCCATCGAATATCACCACCAATTTGATGACCGCGTCGGTGACATCGGGTGCCGCGTCACACGCAGCCGATCTGCTCACCGATCTAAAAAGCGGATACCTGCTCGGTGGCAACCCGCGTCGGCAAACGATCAGCCAGCTATTTGGCGTTGCCGCAGGCACGCTGATCTGCGTACCCGCATATATGATGATCGTGCAGAGTAATCCAGAGAAACTGGGGAGTGAGGAGTTGCCCGCCCCGGCTGCCAAAGTTTGGGCAGGTGTCGCTCAATTGCTCGCCAAGGGGGTGAGCGAATTGCCTCCCGGCGCGCTCGGAGCGATCTTGGTCGGCGCACTGTTGGGAGTCACGTTAACGTTGCTCGAAGAGTTCACGCCGAAACAATATCGTAAGTGGATTCCTTCCGCGACGGGGCTAGGTATCGCCGGTGTCATTCCTGCCTTCAACGCATTGTCGATGTTTCTGGGTGCGCTCGTTGCCTGGATCCTGGCCAAGAGGAGTCCTCAGACCGACGAGAAGTACACCATCTCCGTCTCCAGCGGTCTGATCGCAGGAGAATCACTCATGGGCGTAGCGATCATCTTGACCGTAGAAGGCATCAAACTGCTCGGATGGTCTTCGCCATGATCGTGAACGATCACGGCTTGGCTCGGTTCAGAGAGTAAAGCTCAGATTATGGCTTTAACGCTTCGCGAATCTGCTGCTCCAACTCGTTCGCCTTCGGCTGGGCTTCAGGTAGCGGCAGACCGGCTTTCACGCCGGGACGCAAATGCCCCGTCTCGCTCAGCCAGGCGTCGCGCAATAATTGCCGCCGCTGCGAAACAAGCTTGAGCACATCGCTGCCCTTGGCGAACGACGCGAACACGGCTTGAGGATCGTTCGCCGCGATCGACTTGGCATCGGCACCACAGTGAAGCAACAACGCTCGGGCGATCAGCCAGTGACCGACCGGCCCACAGTGGACACCGTCGCCAGCAAGCGTAAATTTCGCATCGATTTTGCGTTGCTCGGCGAGATAAGCGTTCGTGGGGGAATGCGCATCGACGACCTGCCATCCTTGAGCACGCTGCGCGATGAGCCACGCGCTGTAATGATCGAGCACGCCGTTGTAACCCTCGAACGGCTGCTTGTACTCGCTCAAGCCGGCAGGCAACGTGCGCGCTTTGATCGGTACCGGGTCGAAAACCGGCGGCGTGACGTGCAGCACCTTCGCGCCAGCGGCCTCGGCCTTGGCACGCAACTTTTCCATCCCTTGCCGATAGGCGGCGAAACGCTCCTCACTCAACGGATGGTAGATGCCACAGTTCATGCCGTAGCAGGCGACGATCAGATCGGGCTTGGCCTTGGCGAGTACGCGATCGAGTCGCTCATGCAAATCGGGGCGCGGAAATTTGCCCCCGGCATGCCCTGGCTCAGACAACCCCGAGACGGTCTCGCTCGGCAAGCCCAGGTCGATGATCTCGGCCTTAAAAGTCGGTTGTGTAAGTCGCAGATACGCCTCGACGTAATCCACATATTGACCGGCAAATGTGATGCTATCCCCCAGAAACACGACGCGGCGGTATTCGCCGATCGACTGGGCTTTAACCTGCGTGGTCAACAGGATAAGCAACAACAAGCAAAACGCTCGGCGCAAGACATTCATCATTCCGCATTCCTCATTCATCATTTTAATTATTCCGGCGCGGCAAAGTGTCCGGCCCGATATTCTCGTGAGACCAGTTTGTTTGCTTCGGGGTCCCCTTGGATCTGCTCGGTTTTCGGATCGAAGTTGATGACCCGACCGGTACGCGTTGCGATGTTCCCCAGGTGACACAGCGATGCCGAGAGGTGGCCGATCTCGATATCGGCATTGGGCCGTGCGCCATTCTCGATGCATTCGAGGAAGTTGTTAGCATGGGGCAGTTCGCGATCCTCGAACTTGCCGGAGTCGATGAGCTTGTTCTTCGGCCCGAACAGTTGCCAGCCATCTCCTTTGCCGAAGAGCATCATGCCGTCGGTACCATAAAAGGCGTTGCCGTTCTCGTACCCTTCCTGGCGATACGGGCTCCAGATGCGTTGCTCGAAAATGAGTTGCTTGGTCATTCCCGACTTGCTCGTGCCGGGATACTCGAACACGACCAGCTGTGTGTCAGGAAACTGCTGGTCGTCGTCGAAGAAGTACTTGCCACCGGCGGCCACGATTCGCGACGGGTGCGTATCGACCCCCAAGCCCATGCGCGCCATATCGGCGTCATGCACACCGTCGTTACCAAAGTCACCGGTACCAAAAGCGTACCACCAGTGCCAATAGTAATGCAGTCGATTGGCCTGATAGGGGACGAGCGGGGCGGGGCCAACCCACAGGTCGTAGTCGAGTCCCGCAGGGGCTTCGCTCGGCTGCGCGTGGCCAATGTTGCGACGCTTTTGCGAGTTCCAAGCCTTAGCCACCAGCACCTCACCGATCGCCCCTTGCTTGAGCAAGTTCATCGCTTGAATCACATGTGGGCCGCTGCGGCTTTGCGTGCCATGCTGCACGACCAGCTTGTTACGTCGGGCCGACTCGATCATGAGCCGACCTTCGCGGATATTGTGCGAGCAAGGCTTTTCAACGTACACGTGCTTGCCGGCGGCGAGTGCGAGCAGTGTCGCCGGCGCGTGCCAATGGTCCGGCGTGGCGATGATGACCGCATCGACTCGCTTGTCGTCGAGGACACGACGCAGATCGGTCACGGTCTCGGGCTTCGCTGCTCCCTTGGCGGAGAGTTTTTCCGCGGCGGCACCTGAACGCGTCGAGTCGGGGTCGCAAGCGTAGGCAATGTCGCATATGCCGGTCCGCTGAAACGTTGAGGCCACTCCCGTGCCGCGGCCTCCACAGCCGATCAGGCCGATCGTTGTCCGTTTGTTGGCTCCGGCAGCTCGCAGTGGCGCGACCAAGGGGAGTGTCGCAACCGCCGCGCCGAGACCGCTGTGCTGTAAAAACGTGCGACGCGTGGCGCTCATGGCGTGAGTCCTTTTTCGGAAATAACCAGTGAATCGTCGGAAACGCCTTGATCGGGAACCACAAGGCCGTTGGTCCAGAGGACAGCCTGAACGATCATGCGGCGATACTCGATGTGCCGCCAGTTGGTGTGGTAGTGCAATCCGCTGAACCCGAACGAACGTCCGCCGTCGGGACGTTGCCAAGCCCAGGCGACGGTCTCGCGCTGGCCATCAATCTCGGTGGTGACCACAGGCTGAACGCGCTCACCGGTCTGAGCAAACTTGAGCTTGTAATAAAACTCCTCGTGCACGGCGAAGGGTTTGATACCGGCGGCGATGACATGCGCCGGAGCAGCCAACTCCACACGAGTGTCGACCACTTTGAATTTGCGATCGGGCCCACCATGACAGCCGCCAAAGAGTTTCAGGTACGGCTCGATATTCGCGGCCTCTTTGGTTCCCATGCCCCAGTGGATCGTCACGAGGCCGCCGCGACGCGCGGCCAGCAAACTCAAGGCGTCGAGGCGACGCGCGTCGGCGTTCGTCCACGCCGCACCCTGCGAGAGAAACATCACCGCGCCATCGGCCTGCCGCAGTAGCTCGATCCCTTCGGACCACGGTTCATCGGCGCTCGTGATCGTCGTCTTGATGCCTGGTTGCCGCGCGAGCAATTCCGCGAGCAGCTTGAGCCCCGGCTGATATTCGTGTGTTTGCGGCGGATGGCCGTCGGGTTTTTGCGCCAGCAGCAGAATGTGTTTCTTCGCCGGCTCGGCCGACGACGCCATATCGTGCAACGGGCTCGTGAGCAGCCAACCGCACACAAGCCAGAACCGCCACCATGAACAAGGCGCCTTGAGCATTATTGAGCTGCCTGGTTTTTCGCAATGGGTGAGCCGCTCTTCTTTTCGCCGCCGTCAAACTTGAGCAGTCGTTGCGACTCTTTGAGCACAAAGTCGGCCTTCGCGAACGGCTCAAAACCAATGTCTTGCCAGCGAATCCGCCCTTGAGCGTCGAGCAGCAACGTGGCATGTAATGGGATATTCTCAAAGTCGTCGTAAGCTCGCAATGCGCGGAACGTATCCATCGATGCATCGCTCACGAGCGGGAAAGGGTACGTGCCGCTCTTGTCGGCGTCGACGATCGATTGCTTGAGCGTCTTCACGTCGTCCGTGCTCACGGCGAGGATGGAAATGCCCGCCTTGGCAAAGTCTTCCGTGAGTGGTTTGAACGCCCGCAGTTGCTCGGCGCAATGCGTACAACCGGCGCCGAGATAGTAGATCAGCACGAGCGGCTTGCCACGGAAGGACTTGAGCGCGACGGTCTCGCCATCAGCGTTGGGTAATTCCCAATCGGGAGCTTCGGTCGCATTCCAGCGGATCGGGCCCAGGGCGTCGAGCGCCGGCCGAGAACCGAGGTCCTTCGCTAATGGGAGTGGTTTGCGCCAGTCGTCACCGAGCTTGGCTTCCTGCGCAACGGCTGCCAATCGCCGAGCGATGGGCGTATCGAGGTCGAACGTGTCGCACAATCCGCGTAGTTGCTCGAACGCCTTGAGCGCGTCCGCTTTTTTGTCGACGCGATACAAAATATCGACGTAGTTAGCCAGCGGTTGGACTTGCTTGGCTGCCCCGTCACGCGCCTCGCGCGCGAGCTGCTCGGCCTTGGCCTTGTCTCCTGCGGCAAGGTTAACTTGTGCGAGGAGTTCTTTTGCCACGGAGCCCGCTTTGCCAAAATGAACAAGCGCCTGCTTGGCTTCGCCCGTGGCAAACGCCTCATGTCCCTTGATCCACTCGACAGCCTGCTGCGCGGCGTCGACTTTTGCGGTGTGAGTCTTCTCGGCGTCTTTACGGGCCTTGGTCACCTTGTCAGCCGATTGGTTTTTCTTCTTCGCGTCTTCCTCGGCCTTGTCACCCGCCTTTTGTTGTGTTTCTTTGGCCTGCGCGACAAATTTCTCGGCGACAGCGAGCAACTCGTTCGCGCGGTCAGCTTGCTTGGTCTGCCAAGCCGCGGCGGCCAATAAACGAACCCGCGGCAATTCGTCGGCCGCTTCCGTGAGCGTATCGAGATAGCCAGCCGCGTCGAGCTGCAAGGCCTCGTCCCATAACTCGTAGCGGCTGAGCACTTCGATCAGCCGGGTGCGACCGAGCGAGCCGGTCCCACGCTTGCCGCCGCTGAGCATGTTCGTGCGTGGATGCCGGGGCATCTCGATCATGTTCTTGGCCAACTCGAGGGCTCGATGCGCCTGACCGGTGTAGCTCAAGTTGCGAATCTGCCACTCGTGATTGTGGGCGTAATTGTGGATTTCGTCGGGCATGACGCGGAAGCGCATCATGTAGGCGTGATCGACCCGCGCGGCGGCTTCTTGTTGCCAGATGGCATCGGTATAACGTTGCAAATTCGAGTAGGTGTGCCCCGGCATGTGCCACATATGGGCAATGCCTGGCGCCGACTGACCACCCTTGGCCGCCGACGAGAGCGCGCGGGCAGGCTTTTCGCTGTCCCACAAGTGAATACGGTAGTGGTGCACGGGGTGCATCGGGTTGACGGCGAGCACCTCGCGGGCCAGTGCGTCGATCGCCTCGTGTGAGTTGATCGGCACCCCCTTACCGTTATTCTGCCAAGCGGCGAGCACCAACATGGCCTTGGCCTCGATATCGGTGGGATACTCGTGGATGATCGCTTCGAGGCGGCGGACATACTGCCTGCGGCGGTCCGCGTCCGTCTTCTTGCTGTCTTTGTAGAACTCGTCGAGCGCTTCGATCCAGAGCCGTTCGCGCGGGCTGGATTTGTCTTTACGCTTGGTTGCCTCGGCAATGAAGCTCTTGGCTCGCTTATCGTTATTAATGTTGGCCAGCGCCATGCCCCAGTAGGCAATGGCACAATCAGGGTCATAGTACGCGGCCATGCGGAACGAGCGTTCGGCCTCGAAGTACCAAAAGCCGTGCAGTTGCCCGAGCCCTTGGTCGACGAACGCCTGAACGTTGGCGTGCTTGCTCGTGACCGGAAATTGAACAAGTCCGCAGCCGTCGATGAGCACGGCGGCCTGTCGCGGCCCTTCGTTAAAGGTCTCGCCGTGCGACGAGTGACCCGCCAGTGGGCCGGGAGCCGCGTTCTCAATCGACGGTTCAGAAGTTGGTGTCTTCGGAGTGTCGGTCTTGGCCGAGGCTGTGGTCGATGGTGGAGTCGCCGGCTTGGGAGTTGCCTTATTGTCTTCGGCCGCAAGTAGCAGCGAGGCGAATCCAACACTCAACAGAAACATCACGAGCCGAGTCATGGCAATGGCCTAATTCAAAGGGGGACCGTGCGCAAACGGACAAGCCACAGGGGTCGAGCTTGTTCAGATATGATCGCGTTTCGAGGTGGGGAGGGCAAACGATGGAGAGGGAAACCGTCTAGGGGGTGCGGGTCGTGCTCACAGGCAGCGGGGCGCCGAGTGTGTCGCCGTTGGCTTTGAAGCCGCCACCGTCAACGTCGACGTAAATCGGATTGCTGACCGCGAACGGCTTGTCCTTCGCACGATCGGGTCCCCGCACGGGGCCATGCGTCGAGGTCGTGCCGGCCGCTACGACAATGATGTGCTCGTCGGCTTTGAGCTGCAATGGAATTTTCTGATCAAACTTGACGACCCCGCCCTGGAACTTCTGCGGCGTCTTGTCACGTGTGAAGTTTAAATCGGCCGGGGCTCTCCCCGATACCAGCACCTGCACCCGGTCGATATCGAACCAGTTGGGGCATTGCACTCGGACGGCGAGCGTACATTCGCCACTGGGAGCATGGATGTCCGCCCCGACGGTCCCTCGGGAGCGTTCGCCACCACCGGCCGCTTCGAGGAACACCTCAAGGTAGGGGCCGGTAGTCATGACGATCTCGCCTTGCTTGACGGCCCGAACCATCTCGGCGGTCGTGATCCGAGCCGGATCATCGGTCGAACTGCGGAGGTAAATTCGCAAGAAGCCTGAGCCATGAAAGTTATAGTGGGCGTCGGTGTTGACCACCCCCGGCAAGCGGTAACCTTGATTGAGCAATTGCAGCCAGTTGAACATCCGGTTGTTGGTTTTCCGGCCGGTCGCGCCGACGAGCGGCGCGTCGAAGATCGTCTGCGGCGGGTGAATCTCGATGCAATCGAGATACTTGAACATCTTGCGATAGCCGCCATCGGGACTTCCATCGCCATCGCGATCGTAAAACACGTGACCGATGTCCGGATGATTCTGTTCGATCACCTTCTCGCTACGCCCGTCCCACATGGCAAGTCGTTCGACCTTGACCTCGACATTGGAGTCCGACAGCGGCGCGCCGTTGTCTTGAATGCGAGGCTTGAGCAGGAACGGAAAAGCGTTGTGGTGGTTAACGTCTCCCGGCAAATCGGTGAGCTCGATACCGATACACGTTGCGAGCAGGTGTTGCACCTTGAGCCGCTGCAAATGCGCGTCGTAAGACGAAAAGCGGTTGTGCTCGGTGCAGGGGGCAAACTCGATGTGCTCGCAGAGCAAGTTGAGCACGCGCCCCAATTGGCTGGCGGTATTGTCACCCGACGGACTCGAGTGACTGTGAAAATCGGCGCTGACCCAGCCCGGGGTGTTGACGCTGCGGACGAGCGTCGCCCTAAGAGGCGTCTCATTGCCGCGCGTCACGTCGATCGTTTTGAACACCGCGTCGTGTTCGCTGCCATAGCTGACGATACACTCGTACTGCCCAGGAGCGAGCAACACGCGGAACTCGCCATCGTGGCTATAGTACAAGTTCTGCACCCCATGTTCGCCGCTGGCATGATTAAAGAACGGCGACTCGGTTTCACCCAAGCCGCGAAACTCGACTTTACAGGGGGTTGCGCGGCCAGCATCGTTGGTGATCTTGGCGACGACCTCGCCGGGGCGAGGCAGTTCGACTCGCTTGACGCCTGGGCGCAGGTCGATTTGCGTCTCGCCGTGAGGGGGCGAGTTGATCTTGGCACGAAACTCCCCCTCAGGCAAAGCAAAGGCGAGCTTGCCATCGGCACCGGTTCGCGCCGTGCCATAGGTTTGGTCATCGGCGACGATTTCAACGTCAGCGGCGACAATCGGTCGACCGGCCGTATCGACCACTTCCAGCGTGACGCTCTCCTGCGATTCGTGAGCTAGCCGCTTGGCGAGTTGCCGCAGATGCAAGTGACTGTTGGCGGGAAACAGCCGCCGCGTGAGACGCAAGGTCGCGCCGGCATGCAGCACGACTTTGCTCTGGTCGTCGATGTGAAAATGGAGCCGCAGGCCACGTTTGTCAGGCGCGCCAACCTCCATCGGAACACCATCCGCTACGACGCCATAGGCCTGCCCCCACCATTTATCGTAGACCCAAAATAAGTTCGTATCGCCTTCTTCGACGCGCGAAAAGCTATTGTCCGCGCGGACCTCGTCGAACAGATCGAACTCGATGGTCTTATCGCTGTGATTACGATAGACCGTCTCGATATGCACATACGACCAGTCATCGGCGAGCGTGTACTGAACCTCGGCCTCGGGAAAGCCTTTGCCCCCCTCAGCCTTGCAGGTCAGGCTTACTTCCTCGGCATTGACATGCGCCTTGGCCGGGTCGGTTACGATCGGGTTGGCACCGTCGATCGGCGCAATTTCAACGCCACGCCAATCCATCGTCTTGCCGCCCGGATAGTACGCGCTCAGTTGGTCATTGGGCTGTTGTGAGCTGGTCAGATCGATGATCGCGCCGCCTGTGTTGCGGACGGTCATGTTGGCGTGTCGGCCCGCGATCGGTCGCGCGATGACGACCGTGATGTGTTCGTTGCGGAGCACGAAGTCACCATAGATCCGATCGGCTTCCTTGCCCGAGGGAGCAAAGCGATCCCAGGTCTGTGCCGTGAGCGTGACCAACTCGGCGGCGTGGCTCGACCGGCTGATGGCGAGTAGTGACGCGACGACGATGGCAATCGTCAGTAAGGAACGCATGGGTGGGCCGCCTGATGCGAAAGTACTGCAATCGATCCGGAACGAGAGGGTGTCCTAGCATGGTCGCGGAGCCGCGCCAGGGCGTCAAGCATTTTCGGCTCGAACTGGCCGTTCGCCCATAGGCCGATTAGACTGCCCCTGCCGGGAAGTCCGTTTAGAGCGGGTAACCGGAGGTTATCTGGCCATTATCGAGGCGCACCATGATGCATCATGTTCGAATCTGGTCGTTGGTTCTGATCGTTGGGTTCGTCTGGAGCACCGCAGCCGCCCGGGCCGATGACCTCGTGCCGATCGGCCTGGCATCTCAAGATATTACCCCCGGCTACCCGGTACGCCTGACAGGCTATAGCAGCCGCCAGAACGAGAGCGAAGGGGTCGAGCAGCGCCTGTTTGCCAAGGCGCTGGCCATCGGAACGGATGCCGACCTCGCGGTGCTTATCACGTTCGATGCCCTGGGAATCGCCGCCGATCAGACCGAAGAAATTGCCGCCCAACTCCACAAACGTTTTGGGCTCAAACGAGATCGACTCGCCATTTGTGCGTCGCATACACACACGGGGCCCTACATTCGTGGCGTGGGAACGCTGATCTTTGACCCGCCACTGCCCGAGGCACATCGTGCCCATAGCGAACAATACCGTCGCGAACTGACCGACAACCTGGCTCGGGTCGCGGCTTCGGCGATCGAGCGACGTCGGCTCGGCACGCTGTCGTGGGCGCGAGGCGAGGTCAAATTCGCCGTCAATCGCCGTGTGCTTAAAGATGGAAAGTGGACCGGCTTTGGCGTCGTGAGCGAGGGCCCCGTCGATCACACGCTCAGCGTGCTCGCCGTGCATCACGCCGGCAAGCTGTCGGGCGTACTGGTGAATTATGCTTGCCACTGTACGACGCTGGGGCCCCGTTTCAATCGCATCTGCGGTGACTGGGCCGGTTACGCGCAGGAGCAACTCGAAACAGAGCATCCCGGTATCGTGGGGATGGTCGCGATTGGGTGCGGGGCCGATGCCAACCCTGAACCACGAGACAAGGGGGACGCCGTCGAGTTATGCCGTCAGCATGGCGCGGCGGTTGCGAATGAAGTTCGCCGACTGCTCACCGGAGAGTGGTTGTCGTTGTCGTCACCGTTGACTTGCGCCGCGGAGCAGCTCGAGTTGCCGTTTGCACCTTTGCCCACGCGCGAAGAGTACGAGCGTCGCACGCAGCAGCGGGGCCCCATCGCCTGGCATGCGCGAACGCAACTGGAGCGCCTCGATCGCGGCGAGAAATTGCCTACCACGCTTCCGTATCGCGTTCAGGTGTGGAAGTTCGGGCCGCAATTGACCCTGGTGTTTTTAGCCGGCGAGGTGGTCGTCGATTACGCGATGCGTTTGCAGCGCGAGCTACCCGATCAACGGCTTTGGATGACCGCCTATGCCAACGACTGCCCCTGTTACATCGCCAGCAAGCGAGTCTTGGTCGAAGGGGGATACGAGGCCGACAACTCGATGTACTACTACGATCGTCCGACTCGATTTGCACCTGAGGTGGAAGATCTGATCGTCGCCGCGGTCAAGCGATTGGCGAAGTGAGAGATAGAGACTGGAGGCTAGAGACCGGAGACGGGAGTGAGTTCGCGTAGGGCTAAGAGTAGCTCGCGGTAGGATGGAGCCAGCAGATCGGCGGCGGAGATGTGAAATTGCTCGCGGAGCCAGTCAAGCTGCTCATGGCCGTCGGCATCGCTGAGCGACTCGTTCAACACGGCCTCGAATTCAAGAAACGTCCCGAGTCCTACGACTTGGTCGAGATGAATCCGCACGTTTTGGTAAAGAAAAATCTCGCGCTTTTTTTTGACAACCACCTCGATCCCGTAGGCCGCATCGAGCGCGGCCGTTAATTCTTCCGGCGATGAGACTTCGACGAGCCGATAGTTGCTCCCCTTCGGTTCGAGCGTGTCGGGCCGCTCGTACCAGATCAGTTGGGCTTGCTGGTCGTCGATCTGCCGTAGTTTGAGGCGGCCATGATCGCAGCGGAAGTAGATGTCGATCTGCTGCTGTGAGCCCAAACGCGCGGTGGCGATCGCTGCTGCGACCTCATGTGCTTGGGCGAGTGACGCCAACCGAGCTTTGAGTTCGATATTTCTTCGAGGGCAAGTCATAATTTACATCCGATTAAAACATGAGAAGCGGGGGCGATTTTGGCCCAGAAATGTCGTATTTTGGCTGAGCCGGCTCAATTGACGTTCTGTTATGACGGTCTGAGCGGTAGGATGCAAATGTGGCTTCCGTGTTGACTTCGATATGGGTGTTTGAATGGGAAAGAGCGATTCCCCCAACGTGGGACAAATTCGCGCCGTGATGCCTGACTCGGTGCGCGAGCGGTGCGTCGGTCAGGCGTTGCTGGCCGCTTGGCCGACCCTGGCCTTGTACGTCGGAGCGGTCCTGCTCACGATCGTCGTGCCACCCTGGCTGCAATGGCTACCTTCGCTCATTGCAGGTTGGTTCTCGGCGATGCTGTTTGTCGTCGGGCACGACGCCGCACACGAGGCACTGACCCCGTATCGTTGGCTCAACGGGCTCATCGGCCGCTTTGCGCTGTTGCCCGGCTGGCACAACTTCACCGGCTGGGTTCATGCCCATAATCACGTGCATCACGGCTGGACCAACTATCGACCGAAGGATTACGTTTGGGCGCCACCGTCTCCGACAACGTACAACGCGCTGCCGAAATGGCGTCAGGCGCTGACTCGGTTCTATCGTAGTGCCTGGGGGTTTGGGGCATACTACATGATTGAGATTGTATTCAAGCGGATCACGCTCGTGCAGCGCGATGTGAAGAACGCCCAGGTCCGTTGGACCTGGCGGTTCGACAATCTATTCTTGTTCACTGCGATCACGGCACAATCTTGGGGCGTGGTCGTACTCGCGCGGCATTGGGGCATCGAAACGCACGCGGCTCTGCTCGTGCTGTGGGCCGTCGTGGTGCCGAGCATCGTGACCTCGTACCTGATCGGGTTCGTGACCTACTTGCATCACACCCATCCGCAGGTCCCTTGGTTCGACGATCAGCATGAGTGGTCGTTCTACCGTGGCCAGATACTGGGTACCACCCACGTCGACTTTGGCCGCGCCTTCAATTCCATGTCGCACAACATCATGGAGCACACCGCACATCACGTCGATCCGCGCGTGCCGCTCTACCATCTGATCGAAGCCCAACGGGCGATTGAAAAAGTCTACGACGCACTGGTCCACTACCGTTTCTCACTGCGGGGATTCTTTTACATCCAACGAGTGTGTCAACTGTACGACTCGCAGACGCATCGCTGGATGAGCTATCGCGGAGAAGCGACCAGTTCGCAAACGTTCGATCGCGAGGCGGATTTAACAACCGCTTAGATCGCTTTACGCAGAAGGGTCGACGGCCTTCTTGCGAGCGGCCTTTTTCTTGGTCGCTTTTTTCGCCGGAGTCGCGGCTTTCGCCGACTTGGCACCCTTCTTGGCGAAACGTCCCTTTTTCGGGGTGGCAGGTCCTCGCGCGGCACGTTCCGCGAGTAAGCTCAGCGCCAACTCCAAGGTCAACTCGTCGGCGTTCGCGTCCTTGGGCACCGTCGCGTTGGTTGTGCCATCGCTCAGGTAGGTGCCGTATCGGCCCGCGAACATCTGCACCGGCTCCTTCGTGACCGGCGATTCGCCAAACACTTTGAGCGGAGTGCGTGCCGCACCGAAGGTTTTCCGTTGCTGCTTGGGTTGATTGAGCAGCTCGACCGCCTGCTCGAACGAGACATCCATCGGCGACACATCGGCCGGCAGGCTGCGTGTCTCTTCGCCGCACTTCACATACGGTCCAAAACGACCGTTGAAGGCGACGATCGGGTTGCCGAGTGCCGGATGCACGCCCAACTCGCGCGGCAACGAGAGTAGTCGCAAGGCGACTTCGAGTGTCATTTCCTCGGGCTTCATTCCGCGCAATAACGACGCACACTTGGGCTTCACTTCGTCATCGGCCACGCCAAGCTGCACATAGGGACCAAAACGACCCACCCGCGAGAACACAGGCTTGCCCGTCACCGGATCGTGTCCGAGCGGTTCTTCGGCTTGCGAGGCTTGACTGAGCATGTCGAGAGCCTTGCTCAGCGTCATCTCGTCGGGCGAAAAGCCTTCGGGAATACTCGCTCGCCGCTCGCCATGTTCCAAGAACGGACCGTAGCGGCCCACGCGTACAAAGATCGGCAGCCCATCGGGCTGGTCCTCGGCACGACCCACGCGAATGCGGCTCACATCACGGGCGTCGATCGCTTCGGCCTTGTCTTCTAGCTGTCGTTTCAGACCGGGCTCACCCTTGCCGAAGTAGAACCCGCGCAGGTACTCGACCGATTCGGTTTCGCCCCGGCTGATCGCGTCGAGATCGTCTTCCATTTGGGCCGTGAATCCGTAGTCGACCAGCTTGGGCATGTGCGATTCGAGCAACTGCGAGACCGCGAACGCGACCCAAGTGGGCACGAGCGCATTGGCCTTTTTCACCACGTACTCGCGCGCTTGAATCGTTTCAATGATCGTCGCATAGGTGCTCGGTCGGCCGATGCCCATCTCTTCGAGCGCTCGAGTGATGGTCGCTTCGTTGTAACGGGCGGGTGGCTGCGTGGTGTGCGATTTGCCGTCCAATTCGCGACACTTGAGTTCGTCCCCCAATTGCAACGGGGGCAATATCGTTTCCTTGTCGGCCAATTCGGCGTCGGGGTCGTCGGCCCCTTCGACATACGCCCTCAAATAGCCAGGGAAGTCAATCGTCTTGCCGCTGACGGTAAAGGTCGCGCCGCCTCCTTCAATCGTGATCGCAATGCGTCGGCCGCGAGCGTCGGCCATTTGACTTGCGATCGTCCGCTTCCAGATGAGTTCAAATAAGCGAAACTCGTCGGAGCCTAAGGTGCCACGGAGTCGTTCGGGCAATTCAAACGGATGACCCGCCGGGCGGATCGCTTCGTGAGCCTCCTGAGCGTTCTTGACTTTGGTGCGGTACAGCCGCGCTTCGCTCGGCAGATAATCTGCCCCGTACTGAGCGCCAATCAGCTCACGGGCCGCTTCGAGCGCCACGCTCGCCAAATTGGTCGAGTCGGTACGCATGTAAGTAATATGTCCGTTCTCGTACAAGCTCTGCGCGACCTGCATCGTGCGGCGGGCCGTAAAGCCCAGCTTACGGTTGGCCTCTTGCTGCATGGTGCTCGTGGTGAACGGCGGGTAGGGCTTCGACGTGTACGGCTTGTCTTCAATGCCCGTGACGCGAAACGAGGCCCCCATCAATCGCTCGGAAAGGGCCTTGGCTCCAGCTTCGTCGAGCAACAACAGGGCGCTGTCCTTGAGCTTGCCGGTCGTCGAATCGAAATCGCGTGACGAGGAGAGACGTCGTCCGTCGGAGTTGGAGAGCGTAGCCTGAAACGTTTCGTTTTTCTGAGTGGCGAACAGGCCGAGCAAATCCCACCACGTGGCCGAGACAAACGCCATGCGTTGCCGTTCGCGCTCGACGATCAACCGCACGGCGACGCTCTGCACACGGCCGGCCGATAGGCGTGGGCGGACCTTTTTCCACAACAGCGGGGACACTTCGTAGCCGTACAGTCGATCGACAATGCGGCGGGTCTCTTGAGCCCGAACGAGCGCGTCGTCGATGTCACGGGGGTGTTCGAGCGCGGCATGGATCGCTTCGCTCGTGATTTCGTGAAACACCAAACGTTGCACCGGCACCTTGGGCTTGAGCAGCTCGCGCAGGTGCCAGCTAATGGCCTCTCCTTCGCGGTCTTCGTCCGTCGCCAGATAGAGTTGACTGGCGTCTTTCACCAAGGCTCGCAGGTGGCGAATGTGTTCGGTTTTGCCAGGTGGCACAACGTAGAGGGGTGCGAAGTCCTTGTCGACGTTCACGCCCAATCTCGCCCATTTTTCCTTCTTGAACTCGGCGGGGATCTGACTGGCCCCTTCGGGCAAATCGCGGACGTGGCCGATACTGGCTTCGATGATATAGTTTTTCCCCAAAAACTTGCTGATCGTGCGGGCCTTTGCAGGCGACTCGACGATGACCAGCGCTTTGCCGTCAGGGGAGGGAGCAGACTTTTTGGCCATGGCGTGCGACTCGAGGGCGGTTCAAACAAACACAGCGCGGGTGGGAAAATGTACCATGCGGTTGACCGTCGACCGTCAAACGGACGGTACGCATCTGCTCAAAATCCCTACAGTCACTAAAATTCACATGATTGGCACAGATTTAAGGGTTCGGCCCGGACTGGGATTGCAAACCAACCGGGGCTCCTTAAAATCTTGGCCAATCAAGGGATTGGAAGTTTGTAACACTTCTGTTTCCGTCTTGTCGCGCGTGTTAACCCGTCAGGTGCCCCTTACGGGGTATGGCGGACCGACCTACGGTGGTCGGAGCACTCACGGCGACAGGCGGTATAGAGTGTCTCCGGCCCAACTGTCAAGGCATTCTCTCGCCTCGGCCGAGAAGTCGCCGCTAGCCAAGGGTAACCCCTCAATGACCTCGCCATTTCGTATTTTCCGGAAACACGGCAAGTGGATGATGGCTGTGTTCACCGTTTTATTGATGGGTTCCTGGGGCGTCTTGGGGGTCCTCGACGACGTGCTCGGCCGGCGTGGACCGCAGCAAGACGGAGTCGTCGCCTCGACCAACTACGGCGCGCTCAAAGATTCCGACATCATGCAGTTGCGTGCGCGACGCCAACTGGCCCGGTACTTCATGCTGCGGGCCAAGGCCGCCATGTTTGGCCCCCAGATGGAAAGCCAGGCGCTGAACTTCTTCCAGAACGAAGTCGTGCAGATGTTTGGCAGCGTCAGCGATCGGGCTCTGGTCGAAGACTGGGTCATTGGCCAGAAGGCCTCGCCGCTAGGGATCGCCATCAACGACGACGTGATTACCCAATTTATTCGGACCGAGACCAACGATCGGGTGCCCGGCGAACGATTGAACCAGATCGTTCAGCAGTTGCCTGATTTCGGTGGTGTACGCGCGTCGCGCAGCGCGGTTTACGAGGCCTTGCGACATGAACTGTCGATCCGTTACGTGCGCGATCTGTCGTTCGGGTCGGTCGACCTCTCACCCGCCCAACGCTTTGAGTATTACCAGCGGATGCGCCGACAGGCAAAAGTTGAGCTGATTCCGATCGAGGCGGAAAGTCTCCTCAGCGACGTGCGCGAACCAAAAGACACCGAACTTCGCGAGTTTTACAACAAATACAAGAATGACGAGCCGCAGCTGGGCTCGCCCGACCCGGGTTTCAAATCCCCTCAAAAGGCCGAGTTCGCCTACCTCTCGGCGACCTATGAGAAGTTTGTCGATCCGAGCAAAGTGACCGACGCGGAAATTGCCGAGCATTACGAGAAGTTCAAGGATCAGCGGTACCTCTTCACGACGCTGGAAGACGACCCGGAAGGGGACAAGAAGCGGGCCGAAGAAGAAGCCGCCAAGGCCGCCGAACTGAAAAAGGCCGAGGAAGCGAAGAAAAAGGCCGACGAGGCCAAGAAGGCCGCCGAGCCGAAGCCCGACCCCAAGCCGGCGACTCCGTCGCCGATGCCGACACCCACTAAGACCGAGGCTCCGAAGCCAGCCGAGCCCAAGGTGCCCGTTGCCCCGCGTGACGAACCAACTCCCCCGGCCACACCCGCCCCGAAAGCTGATCCCAAGCCGGCGGCTCCGCCGCCGTCCCCTGCGCCAACCAAGACCGACGAGGACAAAAAGCCCTCAGGTGAGTGTGTCGAGGAGCAGCCCAAGGACGACGCCGAGAAAAAGGCCCCCGAGGCAACCCCTCCGGCCAAGACGGAAGACGCTTCGAAGGCCAACGACACGACTAAGGCCAGCGCTCCGGCCAAATCGACCGATGCAACCAAGGCTGCCGACTCGAAGGAGGCCGTGACTCCTGCTGCGACCGAAAAGCCGTTCGAGCCTAAAAAGATCCCCGAGGCACCGTTGCCGCTCGTCGAGCGGTTCACGATCGAGCGTGACATCAAGCAAGGGGCCAATCCGAAGCACGACCCGCTCTGGAAAGTGAAGGACCGTATCCGCCGCGAGGTGGCCGACGAACATGCCACGAAGAAGATTCAAGAGTTGCTGTCGGGACTGGACTCGCAACTTCGCGACTACGCCACGCAACGCGCGACCTGGGAACTCGAAAAGCAAGCCGTGAAGCAGTCGACCGACAAGGTCGCTCCCGAACCGGCCATGCCCGACTTCGCCAAGAAATGTCAGGAACTCAATGGATCGAGCGGCATTGAAAATGGCTTGGGCTTCGGTCGCACGGGCTTGCTCACGCCCTTCGAGTTGAGCAAATATCCAGGGCTGGGCGACTCGACCGTGAACCAACGCGATCCGTTCGTCGCATATGCGTTTCGTCAGGTGCGTGTCAACTCGGTAGGTAGCTCACAGGACATCGGCGGCAATCGCTACGTGTTTTTAAAGCTTCGCGAGGAAGCCGCTCGTGTTCCGGAACTCGACGAAATTCGCTCGCTCGTGACCCGTACCTGGAAACTGACGCAGGCTCGCGAATTGCTGCAGAAAAAGGCCCAATTACTGGTCGAAAAGGCTCGGGCGGCCAATAAGCCACTCAAGGAGCTATTCGCCGACGACAAGAACCTTAAGGTGCTCGAACCGCCGACGTTTAGCTGGCTGAACCGAGGCCCGGCAGGTGGCTTCAATCAGCAAGCCGCCCCCCGCTTGAGCGAAGTTGAAGGGGTCGTCGACGGTGGAGATGAGTTCATGCGCGGCGTGTTCGCCCTACAAAAAGACGGCGAGGTTGGCGTCACGATGAATCGCCCGAAGTCGATTGCCTACGTCGTGCGAGTTGGCAATTTCTCGCCAGCCGATGTCGTGCTGCTCGAGACCTTCCGGTTTGACAACCCGCAGGAGATTCGCATGGCGGCGCTGCCCGACATGCAGCAGCAATACCGCAGTTGGCTCGATAGCCAAACCAAGGCCGCCAATCTGAAGTGGGAAAAAGAGCCGGGCGAGGAAGAGTCGTTCGACATGTAATCGCGAACTGCGGGGGCTCGCCGATCAGCATGTGTTGGTGGCGGGCCCACCGAGCGTCGAGGGAAGTTGGATCGTGAACTCCGCGCCGCTCAGTTCGCCGTTACGAACGGTGAGCGTGCCGCCGTGTTGGGTCACGATGCGCCACGCCTTCGGCAAACCCATACCGATGCCACGCCCCGCTGCTCGACCGGAGTAAAACGGGTCGAACAGATGCTCCCGTGCCTCGGGCAAAATGCCCGGGCCGGTATCGCGCACTCGGATCAGCAGCGCACGAGTATCTTGCTCGAATGTGGCGGTTAACTCGATACGCCCCTGCCGTTCGCAGGCCTGAATCGCGTTGGTGACCAAAGCCGTGACGGCGACGGCCAACGGCACGGGGTCGAAATGAAACAAGCCTATGGCGGAGTCCGCCACGGCCTGAAACGCGACCCCTTGCGACTCGGACTGCGGCTGCAATTCGGCTGCGAGGGACTCGATCCACGTGGCGACGTCGCACGCTTGAATGCTCAACGCGGGCGGCCGGGCGAACAGCATCAGATCGCCGATCATTTCATGCACACGCATCACCTGCGCATGGATCAACGCCAGGTCGCGCCGCCGATCCGGGTGAGCTTCGTCGCGCAGCAATAACTGCACCCGGCCCGAGATAATCGCCAGCGGGTTGTTGATCTCGTGCCCAGCACCAGCGGCAAACTCCGCCAGCGCAGCCAGCTTTGCTTGCGATAGTCGCTCATCAAAGTCGGCTAACGCATTGGCTTCCATGCGCATACCCTGAACCGCCGACGCTCGTGGCAGCTAGCTTATAAGTCCCGCTTAGGCATCGCTCCAACGACCTATCGAGTCGAAGGGGCTTCCATATCGAGCTGTTGGCAAACACGCTCCAGCAGCTGATCGGTCTCGAATGGCTTGCGGAGAAAATCATTCGCGCCAGCCGAACGCAGGTCCTCGATCTTGTCCTGCTCGACCATACCGCTGATGCAGATGATCTTGACGTCTTCCATCGCCGGATCCATGCGAACCCGTTGGCAGACTTCGCGGCCATTGATGTCGGGGAGCATAATATCGAGCACAATGATGTCCGGGTGATATTCCTTGACCATCATGCCAGCATCAAAGCCGTTATTGGCCGTGCGGACCTCGAAGCGTCCGTCACGCTCCAAGGCGTCTTTCATCAATTCGACCAATTCGGGCTCATCGTCGACGACGAGCACCTTGCGTTTGCCACTTTCCAAGCCATCGGTCGGAATACCGTTGTCGCGCATGAAGTTGACCAGTTGCTCGCGCGGGATGCGTCGGAAGCGACTGCCCGGAACACGAAATCCCTTCAGTTGTCCGGAATCAAAACAGCGAATGATCGTTTGCTGGCTGACCTTGCAGATCTTCGCCGCTTCGCCTGTGGTAAAAACAGTTTTCATAACTGTAGACACCCCTCTCCGTGATTGATATCTGGGGTAAAGTTAGGCAGTAGGTTGTGCGAGTCCCAGCAGGCTTCAACGAGAAACCGATCGACCGTCGACATGAGGTATGCAGAACGTTCAAGTCACTGCAATTCTTTAATCGACAATGCCAACCGCAACTGCCAGGTTTACCGATTTTTCCTGTGCCGTCGAATTATATCGGTCTGGGCAGTCGAGTCAACACCAAATCTCGAACCGTAATCCATTGCAGCAAAAGGCCTTAGGTTGAAACTCGCGGCGGGTCTCATTTTTTCTCTGAGAAACGCCCAGTTGGCAGCGAATTTCGTGACTCGACAAACTGCGTCGATTGGAGGTTGTTCAACCGTGTCGATCACCGTCCAAATAAATCATGACCAGTGCCAAGTCGGCCGGTGTAATGCCGCTGATGCGTCCCGCCTGGGCGAGGCTGCGAGGGCGCACTCGTGATAGCTTCTCACGCGCTTCGGTTCTCAGTTGCGAGATGCGGGCATAATCAAAGCTATCAGGGATGCGTTTCTCGGCAAGTCGACGTTGTCGCTCAACGTCGAACTCTTGTCGCTGCACATAGCCCGCATATATCGCATCATGCGTCAACTGCTCGGCCACCTCGGGGCTAACTATCGCTAGCTCAGGAAATTGCGCTACAACTTGCGACCAATCGCTTTCGTGTCGGCGCAGAAACTTGCTCACGCCAACGCCGTCGATTCGCAGCGGCTCGACACAGTCGGTGAGTTGTTCGATCGCCGCGCGTTTCTGTGCGAAGCGTTGCCAGCGTGCGTCGTCGATCAACCCCAGCTCATGTGCGACGGGGGTGAGTCGTCGATCGGCATTGTCGTGACGCAGCAGTAACCGATACTCAGCGCGAGATGTGAACATCCGATACGGCTCGTCGACGCTGCGAGTGACAAGATCGTCGATCAGCACGCCGATATAGGCCTGCTCACGCGATAGCACGAGAGCGTCGCGGCCTCGACAGGCCAAGCCAGCGTTGATGCCGGCCATTAAGCCTTGAGCGCCCGCTTCTTCGTAACCGGTCGTGCCATTGATCTGCCCGGCTAAATACAGTCCTGCGACCCGTTTGGTCTCCAGCGTGGGGTGCAATTGATCGGGGGGCACAAAGTCATACTCGACCGCATAGCCGTAACGCATGATCTGCGCGCGCTCGAGTCCCGGAATCAGGCGAAAGATCGCGTCTTGTACGTCGCGCGGCAGGCTGGTGGACAGCCCATTGACATAGACTTCGTGTGTGTTGAGTCCCTCGGGTTCAAGAAACAACTGATGCCGTTCCTTATCAGCAAAACGCACGACTTTGTCTTCGATGCTTGGGCAGTAGCGGGGCCCGCGACTGTTGATTTGCCCCGAGTACATGGGGGCACGATGCAGATTGGCCCGAATCAACTCGTGGACCTGGGTGTTCGTGTAGGTGATCCAGCAGGGGATCTGCGGTTGAGCGATGCGATCGGTGAGGAAGGAGAACGGTCGAGGCACATCATCGCCGGGCTGAATTTCGGTCCGTTCGTAGTCGATCGTGCGGCCATTGAGCCGTGCCGGGGTGCCGGTCTTGAACCGCTGGAGTCGAAAGCCCAGTTGTTCGAGCGCGTGAGAAATGCCGCGGGTTGTTCCTTCGCCCCCTCGACCACCGGGGGTTTGCGACTCGCCGACGTGCATGATGGCTTGCAGGAACGTCCCGGTGGTGACAATGACGGCCCGGGCGTGATAGCGAGCACCGCCGCGCACCTCGACACCTTGAATTTGCGGTCGTTCGGGGCTAGTGTCTCCATCGACCAGCAATCCTTCGACGACTTCCTGCCGCAGGTCGAGGCCGCACTGCGACTCGACCCGGCGTTTAATGTCGAACTGGTACGCCTTCTTGTCGGCCTGGGCACGGGGCCCATGCATGGCAGGACCTTTACGCAGGTTGAGCATGCGGAACTGGATCCCCGTAGCGTCGATCGCTTGCCCCATGACTCCGCCCAGGGCGTCGATTTCGCGTACGATTTGACCTTTGGCGACACCACCAATCGCCGGGTTGCAGCTCATTTGGCCCACGGTGTCCAGGTTGGTCGTGAGCAGTGCGACCTGCAAGCCCTGTCGCGCCGCTGCCAGAGCCGCTTCGGTCCCTGCGTGGCCGGCGCCAATAACCACGACATCATAATCGTAAGTTGAGGTGAGCATAACGCTTATCATACGACGAGCCGTGGCGGACGGGAATTGCCCTTGCCTTGATGTATCCCCGCGTTGCACAATTCGCACCGCGCGATGCCTTGCGTCGCAGCCCTTGAATGCGAATAATTTGACGATGCCCCATGTTTCTACGCACGTCAGCGCATCGTCATGCCCAAATTGAACTAAGGTTGTCGAGACGGAGTTCGCCGCCAAGTCAATGAGTGTCTGCAGGTTGAGGCCGTACCCGTTGCGAGCGGTTCTGCCTTTTCCTTCGGGCTGGGTTTTTTATCCGATGCTGGGAGAACAGTGCGAATGGAGATTTCAACCGAATCGAATCACGGTCGCGCTCGGTTTTTTGGCCTTAGCTGGCAATTTATCGGCGGGCTGACCCTGGCCGTGGTTTTTGTGGGCGTGCAGATTTTTGCTGAGGAACGCCCTGCTCAGCCCAAGTACGGCACTCGAGCGGTACGCCTCTTTCACGCCCGGCAGTATGTCCAGAAACACGATGCGCCCGATTTTTGGGCAATGATTCCGTATTACGTGTCTCAGTTTAACGAACGTTCGTGCGGCGTGGCCAGCGCCACGATGGTGGTCAACGCCATTCGCTCGACCCATGAATTGACGACGCAGGACGAACTGATCACGCAAGAGTCGTTGCTCGATGCGGTGGGTAACTCGACTTGGAAAAAGTCCGTGGGCCCCATCGGCGGCGGCACGAGCATCGAGGAGCTGGGCCGCTATCTACGTAAGGCGGTCGAGTTCTATGACCTGGGGGATTTTACGATCGAGGCCGTTCGGCTGAAACCAAATGCGACCAATCATAAGGAACATGTCCGCCGGGTGTTGGAACTGAATGAACAGTCGGCGGACGACTTTTTGATCGTTTTTTTCTGGCAGTCCGAGTTCACCGACGATCCTGAAGGACAGACCGGGCACGTCGCCCCGGTGGCCGCCTACGATGCGGAGAACGATCGCGTCTTGATCTTCGATCCCGACCGACGCTGGTACGAGCCCTATTGGGTCAGTGTCGACACACTGGTTGCCGGCATGGCCAAGCTCGACAAGGGAACCGGCCGCCCGCGTGGTTACGTCTGGGTACGGCACACCCGGACGGCTGAAACAGCTCGGGTGGATTAGGTCCCGTGGGGCAACACCCACTAGGGGGGGGGGGGGGGGGGGGGGGGGGGGGGGGGGGGGGGGGGGGGGGGGGGGG